>CAZLAL010000138.1:0-4224 GCA_964557455.1 uncultured Dehalococcoidales bacterium | reverse complement strand
GTCGAGATTCCGAGCATTCCAGAGGCGCCTCTTGAGAAACCCGAAGAGAAACAGATTCGCTTCGCTGAAGATATTTTGGTGAAGGCACTGAAGAAAAAGATCCCAGATAGGACCAAAGGCGAAACTAAAGGCAAAAGAAAGGGAAAGGTGCTAAAGTATAAAAAGCAAGATGAGCACCTCATGGATGATGAGAGCGAAGAGTAACCGTCTGCCTGAGCGTACGTGCATAGCCTGTCGACAGGTCAAGGAAAAGAAGGAACTGATTCGCTTGGTAAGTACCGAGAATGGCGTTGTTGAAGTAGACCCATTCGGAAAGAAGCCAGGAAGGGGTGCTTACCTATGTCCCAGCAAAACCTGCTGGGAACTGGCGCTGAGGAAAAATCGATTGGACTATGCCCTGCATACAAAACTTCATGAGGACAATCGCCAGACATTGCGTAGTTACATTGAGCATCTGGAGGAAAGCCAAACTTGGATGACAAAGCGGGACTGAAAAAGGGCCCACCACAGGTTGAACTTGCGCCGTCTGTGACTGTGAGGCAGTTGGCCGACATACTAAAAGTAGAGCCGATAAAGGTGATCAAACAACTTATGCGCAAAGGCATAATGGCCAACGTTAATCAGCCCATTGACTTTGATACCGCACGCGTAACAGCCGCAGACTTCGGCTATGAAGCTAAAGCAGCAAGAGAGCATAGAGCTGCGCCTGTGCGAAAGGGAAGAGGAAAGGGAAAAGGAAAACTGTCAGTTCGCCCTCCGGTGGTCACCGTGATGGGACATGTTGACCACGGCAAAACCACACTTCTTGACGTTATCAGAAAGACCAATGTGACCGCTCGTGAAGCAGGGGCAATTACGCAGCATATTGGTGCCTACCAGGCCTTGGTTGACGGGCGCAGGATTACGTTTCTGGATACACCGGGACATGAGGCTTTCACCGCTATGAGGGCTCGAGGAGCGGAAGTAACTGACATTGTAACTCTGGTGGTTGCTGCTGATGACGGCGTTATGCCGCAAACGGTAGAAGCGGTCAACCACGCCAAGGCTGCCAAGGTGCCCATAGTAGTGGCGCTGAATAAGATTGACAAGGCTGATGCTAACTCTGAGCGGGTGAAGCAGCAGCTTGCCGATTTGGGTCTGGTTATTGAAGAATGGGGCGGGGACACTGTTTGTGTACCTATATCCGCCAAGCAAGGCCAAGGAATATCGGATTTGTTGGAAAACCTGTTTTTGGTTGCAGATATACTTGAACTGAAAGCTGATCCTGATAGTCCTGCAGAGGGAGTGATTATTGAGGCCAGGTTGGACAGGACTAAGGGTCCTTTAGCTACTCTGCTTGTCCAGAAGGGCACTCTTAAACGAGGCGATGTTGTGGTAGCTGGCGGTGCTTGGGGGAAAATAAAGGCAATGTTTGATGATAACGGAAAACAAATTCACAAAGCTGAACCATCTACTCCGGTAGAAGTCCTGGGTATGAGTGAAGTGGCAATATCGGGAGATCATTTTATTGTCCTTTCTGATGAACATGAGGCACGAAGCGCCGCGGAGAAGCAAAAATATGCTAAACCTCATGCTACCCTGAGTCTAAGTACTCTCTCCAGCCAAATAAGTGATGGGCGAATGAAGGAGCTTAATATAGTCTTGAAGACCGACGTTGAAGGCAGCATTGAACCCATAAAGAATTCTGTAGAACGGTTGGGGACAGAGAAGACAAAAGCGAGGGTTATCCATGCTGCAAGCGGGAGCATCACCGAAAGCGATGTGCTTTTGGCCTCGGCGTCAAAAGGCGTTATTATTGGTTTTAATGCTCCCACCTCGCCCGGAGCAACAGAGCTAGCGGATGCGGAAGGGGTAGGTGTTCAGCAATATGATGTAATCTACAAGCTCATAGAAGATGTGGATAAGACACTGAAGGGGATGCTCGAGCCAACTTATTCTGAAGTGCTCAGTGGGCGAGCTGAAGTGAGGGCTGTCTTCCCTCGCGGCAAGGCGGGAAGAATAGCGGGAGTTTATGTTACGGAAGGAAAAGTATCGAGAGATGCCCAGGTTAGAATACTGCGCCAGAACAAGGTTGTTGTTACCTCTCGTGTTTCCAGTTTGAAGCGCTTCAAAGAAGATGTGGCCGAAGTCTCCGCTGGGATCGAGTGTGGTTTGGGGGTAGAGGGGACTGCGGATTTTCAAGTTGGTGATATCATTGAATTCTACCGGAAGGAAAGAGTAAGCTAATGACGCTTTCCGGATAGCCGTTTCAAATGAGCAGACGAAGCGAGCGAACCAGCAAACTTATTCAACGAGAGATCAGCGGACTCCTTGAGCGGGAAGTCAATGACCCCAGACTGAGCAAGCTTGTCTCAGTCACCGAAGTCTGTCTTTCAGCGGATCTTAAGCATGCCAAGGTTTACGTCAGCACTCTGGGTGACGAGACAAATAAGCAGGACTTGCTGGCGGGTTTTAACAATGCTTCAGGATTCTTGCGAAAGGAGCTGGCGGCGCATTTAGGATTAAGAGAAATGCCGCAACTCAGCTTCTATTACGATGATTCCATTGAGCGCGGCGCGAGATTATTGAAATTGATGGAAGAGCTAAGCCCCGAGAATAGTGATAAGATTGGGTCCCATAGTGGACCTCGTATCAACAAAGGAGGGAAGAATGGAACCAATAAACGTAGCCATCGTAGGAGTCGGTAATTGTGCCTCTTCCTTGGTACAAGGGGTTCATTACTATAAGAATGCTAAGGAAGATGAATTTGTCCCCGGCCTGATGCATGTTAACCTGGGGGGATATCATATCTCTGATATCAATTTTGTAGCTGCTTTTGATATAGATAAGAACAAGGTAGGCAAGGATTTAGCTGAAGCTATTTTCACCAAACCGAACAACACAATCAAATTCTGTGATGTGCCCAAAACAGGCGTTCGAGTTGAGCGGGGTATGACCCATGACGGACTGGGTAAGTACCTATCTAAGATTATCACTAAGGCACCCGGTCCCACGGCCAATATTGTAGATATCCTCCAGAAGACGGAAACCGATGTGGTGGTCAGTTATTTGCCTGTAGGAAGCGAGGAGGCGACTAAGTGGTATGCAGAGCAGATATTGAGTGCTGGCTGTGGCTTCATCAACTGCATGCCCGTTTTCATTGCCCGTGAAAGCTATTGGCAAGGCAGGTTTGCTGAACGAGGATTGCCTGTCATTGGTGATGATGTTAAGTCCCAGGTAGGCGCTACAATCACCCACAGAATACTGACTAAACTGTTTCGTGATCGCGGCGTTAAACTAGAGCGAACTTACCAGCTGAATTTTGGCGGCAATACCGATTTCTACAATATGCTTGAGAGTGAAAGGCTGGAGTCTAAGAGAATCTCCAAGACAAACGCTGTCACCTCACAGTTGGACTACGATATTGGTGCCGGCAACATTCATATCGGCCCCAGCGACTATGTGCCCTGGCTGGCTGACCGCAAATTCTGTTACCTGAAGATGGAAGGCCGTACGTTTGGCGACGTGCCTCTAAATCTGGAACTGAAGCTTGAGGTATGGGACAGTCCAAATTCAGCCGGGGTAGTCATTGACGCGATAAGATGCGCTAAACTAGCCCTTGATCGTGGCTTGAGCGGAGCCATAGTAGGTCCCTCAGCTTATTTCATGAAATCTCCACCTATTCAGTACTCTGACGAGGAAGCCCGTATAAGGACTGAAGCATTTATTGCGGGGGAAGAGCAAGAGGAACCCATTTCTTTGCCTGAACTACCGCGAGTGAAGGTCGAGGGATAGGTCACTACGGTGACGGAAATAATAGCTCCAAGTGACATAGGCTGGCGGGCCTGTCTGGAGCCTTAGTCTTGTCATGGTCCAGAGGTCTCAGGTTGTTGGAACTTGCCTTGAGTTCTTCGCATGAGGGCGAGCGAACTGAAGGCGCTATTTTCGTCACGAAGACTCTCCATTGTGCAACAAACGTAAGCGCCAGGATTATTGCCCTTCTCCTCGGTAACAGTAAACCAACGGTGAGAGTTGAATGAATCTGATAGATGTTCGGCGCAAGTTAGGCTATCGTATTACCAGTCCGATAGTCAGAGTTTTGAGCAAAACGGGGGTAACGCCCAATGCTCTGACGTTTATCAATCTGGCTCTCAGTATAGTTGCGGCCTATGTTATCGCTACCGGGCATCTTGCTCTTGGTGGGGCTCTTGTCCTGATTTCAGGCTTGTTTGACCTCCTTGACGG
>CAZLAL010000137.1:0-3590 GCA_964557455.1 uncultured Dehalococcoidales bacterium | reverse complement strand
TCAGGTTTGAGCGGGTTGCGTCCCTGTATTATAATACTGTTGGCTATGTTTGAGAAGCTGGAACTGATACAAAAGCGCTATGATGAACTGGGTAGGCTCTTGGCTCAAGTCGAGATAGCTACTGACCCCAGACGACTGCAAGAGCTGGGCAAGGAGAGAGCTGCTCTTGAGGATATTGTTGGCACATACCAGGAATATAGGGCTATGAGCAAAGAGATGGCGGAACTTGAAGCTCTGCTTGATTCCCACGGCGAAGCGGAGATGATGACTCTGGTCAAGGAAGAAATGGCCAAAGTCAAAGAAAGACAAAGCGAGCTTCTTCGGCAGCTTAGGCTTGCTCTAATGCCCAAGGATCCTAATGACGATAGGGATGTCATTGTGGAGATAAGGGCTGGTGCTGGCGGTGAAGAAGCAAGCCTTTTTGCCGGTGACCTGTTTCGGATGTATAGCCGCTATGCTCAAACTAAGGGATGGCAGGTGGAGATCATTGACAGTAATCAAAGTGAAAGAGGAGGATTTAAGGAGCTGATATTTGAGATCAAGGGCAAGGGTGCCTTCAGCCGCTTCAAACACGAGCGTGGTGTCCATCGGGTGCAGAGGGTACCAGTTACCGAAGCCTCGGGACGGATTCATACATCGACAACTACGGTAGCAGTCCTGCCAGAGGCAGAAGAGGTTGAGATTAACATCAATCCTGATGACATCAAGATGGAGTTTTTTCACAGCCGGGGAGCAGGCGGGCAAAACGTCAATAAGGTGACCACTGCGGTGCGCCTGACGCACTTACCCACTGGCATAGTAGCCTCGTGCCAGGATGAAAGGTCTCAGGTAAGAAACAGAATGAAGGCGATGGCGGTGCTGCGGGCCCGACTGCTTGACCTGGAACAGGGCAAGCAATCTGAAAGCATAGATAAAGAAAGGCGGATGCAGGTAGGCAGCGGTCAGCGGGCGGAAAAGATTCGCACGTATAATTTCCCCCAGAACAGGATCACTGATCACCGAATCAATCAAAGTTTCCACAATCTTCAGCAAATCTTAGACGGGGAATTGGAGGAAATCATCGAGGCCCTGATCAGTAAGGAACAAGTAGAACAGCTGGAAGCGTCTCTTACATGATTTTGCGCGAAGCTCTACAATCAGTTACTCAGACGTTGCACAGGGCAAGGATTGCTGATACCTCTGTTGAGGCTGAGCTTTTGCTGGGCCAGGTCCTGGACATGTCTAAGACACAGCTGTACACAAGACCAGAGAGGGACTTGACTTCAAGGGAAACAGAGCGTCTCCGCCATCTTGTCGAGCGCCGTCTTGACCACGAACCGACTGCTTATATCCTAGGCCACTGTGAATTTTATGGGATCGACTTCTACGTTGATTCTCATACTTTCATCCCCCGACCAGAAACGGAACTTCTTGTCGAAAAAGCTGTGGAACTTGCCCAGCATATCTCGCGGAGACGAAAACAAATCACGATAGCAGATGTCGGCACAGGTTGCGGAGCTGTTGCTATCAGCTTAGCTTTAGCATTGCCCGAGGCCAAGATTTATGCTACGGATATTTCAGCGTCGGCTCTAGAGGTAGCCGCAGTAAACTGCCGCCGCCATGGAATTGACGGACAGGTGGAACTTCTGCAGGGGAATCTCCTTGAGCCGTTGCCGCGGGTCGTGGATATGGTGGTGGCCAATTTGCCTTATATCAGAGATTGTGAATTCAAGGATCTGAGTCCGGAGATAAAGAACTACGAGCCAGCAATAGCCTGGGCTGGTGGTGAGGAGGGAGTGGATAAAATACGAGAAATGCTAGAACAAATGCGTGGGCAACTTAGCCGTGGGGCCTGTTTTCTGTTGGAAATAGGCCAGGGACAAGACAAGCGGGTGCGTTCGTTAGTAGAAAAGCACTTCCCGGAGGCCAGTATCGAACTGATTGCCGATCTGGGCGGTATCGAAAGGGTAGTGAAGGTGGTTTTACAGGAAGGGGCGCAGTGACGAACGAGATAGAAAGGTTAGCTCAGCTTATCATAGAGTCAAGAAAAGTTGTCGTATTTACCGGAGCTGGCATAAGCACGGAGTCAGGTATCCCCGATTTTCGCAGTCCAGGAGGCATCTGGAGCAGGTATGATCCCGAGGACTTCAGCATTGAGAAGTTCCTCAGCGGGCCAGCCGCTCGCAAGACTATCTGGAAAATGTCTGTTGAAAGCGGACTTCTTGCCGAGGCGGAACCAAATCGTGCTCACTATGCCATCGCCGAGTTGTACCGGTTGGGCAAATTGGATTGCGTTATCACTCAAAACATTGATAACCTGCATCAAAAGGCCGGGGTTCCTGAACATATGGTGCTTGAACTTCATGGCAATATGCAGTGGGCCGTGTGCTTAAGCTGTCATAAACGTTTTCGGATGCGCGAAGTGCTGGAAAGAGTGAAGGCGGGCATAGAAGTGCCCGATTGTCCTGAGTGTCATGGCGTTTTAAAGCCCGATGCAGTGTTTTTCGGAGAGGCATTGCCGCAAGATACGTTACAGGAAGCTATCCGTCGCTCGCGGGACTGCGACCTTCTTATTATCGTAGGTTCTACTCTTCTCGTTTACCCTGCTGCCTATGTACCGATATACGCAAAGGAAGCTGGAGTCAAGTTAGCTATCGTTAATTTAGGTTCTACTCCCCTTGATGATTATGCGGCGGTGGTGATTGGGGGCGGGGCCGGCGATGCAATGAGCAGCGTGATGCAAATAGTGAAGCGCAGCTAGCCGTCAATTCTCAACTAAGAGGACCGCTTAGTGGGCCTTGTATCTGACTAGTCCAGTATCTCGTTGATACGCTTGATATCTGTTGCTTTTCTGGTCTTTTCGTCTACTTCGACCAGAATTGCATCGAAACTGACTCTTCCTGTGGCGACTGATAACCGGCTGGGTATCTGGGTGAGGAAGCGGTTTATCACAGAATCTGCGTCGTCCCCGATAACGGAATCTACAGGGCCAACCATGCCTATGTCGGTGACATAAGCAGTGCCTGCGGGCAATATACGAGCATCAGCGGTGCCGACGTGAGTGTGAGTGCCCAATACAGCGCTGACCCGACCATCGAGGTACCTACCCATGGCCACTTTCTCCGAGGTTGCCTCAGCATGGAAATCAACGATGATAGGGATCGGCTTATCTTGGAACTCAGCCAGCAACTGGTCCATGGCTCGAAAAGGACAATCGACATGGGCCATGAAAACACGGCCAATGATGTTGACTATTAAGACATTGTTTTTGAGCAGAGAGCCGCGACCAGGATTCATCGGTGGGTAATTTAGCGGGCGGAGAAGGGCGGCTTCGCCGTCCAGGTAAGGGACAATCTCGCTGTGAGCCCAGATATGATTGCCTGTGGTTATAACATCAATTCCAGCATCAAAGAGTTCGTCTGCTGTGCTGGGCGTAAGCCCTATCCCACCGGCAGCGTTTTCGCCATTGCCGATGACGAGGTCGATATCGTATCTATCACATAAGCCGGGCAGGATTTCCTTCACTGCCCTCCTGCCGGGCTTGCCGACGATGTCCCCTATTGCCAGTATTCTCAAATCTACTTAGCGTAATCTATTGCGGTGGTCTCCCT
>CAZLAL010000136.1:0-2868 GCA_964557455.1 uncultured Dehalococcoidales bacterium | reverse complement strand
TGTCCTCTGTTCTCACCGCGAGATTGCCTTAAACAGGCGGAGAAATGGCCAGTAAGTGCAGCAATTCTCAGTTAAGCTGCCCGCAGCCCCGCTGTTGCTCGAATCCGGATTTTTCAATATACTGGCATGCGTAATTGAATGAAAGCAGGCAGGCGCATAAGGAATCTCATCATCACAGGTTTTTCGGGCACGGGCAAATCTGTGGTGGCCAGACAGGTGGCCCGGAGATTAGGCTGGGACTTTGTGGATACAGATGATGAGATAGTAAAGCAGGCCGGCAGGCCCATCGCGGCGATTTTTCGCGACGATGGGGAGGCAGGTTTCAGAAGACTGGAACGCGAGGCAATCAGAGGAGCTTGCCGCTGCAGCCAGAGGGTGATAGCTATCGGCGGCGGTGCCATAGTTGACCCTCGAAACTATGAGCTGCTCGCCAGGGCTGGCTTGATTATCTGCCTGGAGGCCAAGCCCGAAACAATCTACCAGCGCCTGTTCCGTGAAGATGCTTCCAGTCCTGAAGCCGAGCTCCGTCCTCTCTTGGATGGTGGTCGTCCCTTGGAGCGTATCAGGCAGCTTAAGGAGTCCCGTCAGCCTTACTACGCCAAAGCTGACTGGACAATTCATACTGACGACCTAACTGCCGGTGAAGTAGCAGAGGAGGTCATAAGGGCTTGGACATTACTTGGCCGCAATCACGCTCGCCTTAATCCGGTCCCATCAGGGGAGAGGAAACCTGGCTCGCAGCCGAAGGCTATCGGTAGCGCCACGATTGTCATTGCGGGCCCCGACAAAATCGGGGCGAAGCAATCTCAGAAGTATCCAGGACCGAGATTGCCGCGCTCCGCTCGCAATGACATTAGGAAAGGGGTTGGCAATGAGGCTAGAAAGAGCCTTGGCCGGGGCGCTGACAAGGACGTCGCTTGCATGGTGAGGACTGATACCCGGTCCTATCCTGTCTTTGTTGGTTATGGTCTGCTGGACAGGCTTGGTGAGAAGATGAGACAGGCCGCTCTATCCGGCGCGGCCATCATAATCAGCGACGAAAATGTCTTCTCCCTTTATGGCAACAGAGTTGAGGAAATTCTCAAGGATGCCGGCCTTAACGTAGATTCTCTTGTCGTGCCGCCCGGCGAAGAAACAAAAAGCATGGGCTACGCTGCCGGGATTTATGACTTCCTGGTCGAGCGTCGGGTAGAGCGGGACGACATTATCGTTGCCCTGGGTGGCGGCGTGGTGGGAGACCTGGCGGGCTTTGTGGCGGCCACTTTTTTGCGGGGCATGCCCTGGATACAGGTCCCGACCAGTCTGGTGGCCATGGTTGATGCCAGCATCGGGGGCAAGGTAGGCGTGAATCATCCTGAGGGGAAAAACCTCATCGGTGCGTTCTATCAGCCCGAGCTGGTTCTGGTTGATGTGCAGACTCTCAGCACTCTGCCTCAGCGTGAGCTTGCCTCTGGCTGGGCTGAGGTTATCAAGCATGGCTTAATCTTAGATGAGGACTATTTTGAATTCGTGGAGAGCAATGTTAATAAACTAAGGAAGCTCGAGCCGGGGGTGCTCATCCGGGCTATCGGCCGCAGTGCAGCCATCAAGGCTCAGGTTGTCAGCGAGGACGAGAAGGAAAGAGAAAGCAGGCGCACCATCCTGAATTACGGACATACTATTGGTCACGGTTTGGAGGCCGCTACTGAATATAAACGCTTTCTTCACGGGGAGGCGGTGGCCATTGGCATGATGGGAGCCGCTAAGCTCAGTCAGCGCTTGGGTCTGCTACCGTCGGAAGCTGTTGAGCGCCAGCAAGCTGTGTTGCAGAAATTTGCTTTGCCCACGTCGGCGAGAGGCAAGGGTGAGAGCCAGCCGAGTGGCAAGAAGCGCAAGGATCTCATGGTAAGCCTCGAGGGCATAACGAAAGCCATGGAGCTGGATAAAAAAGTGAGAGGAAAGGTGATTCGCTGGGTCCTTCTGCAGGATATCGGTCAGGCAGTAATTCGCAGCGATATAGCTCAGCAGGATGTGCTGGCCGTGCTTCGGGAGCTGGCGGAGCCGTGACCTTTTTGACTGACTTTCTTAGCAAGCAGGTCAGTTTCCGGTCTGTTTCGATTTAACAGGTTAAGCAAGAAGAGATGATATAATTAACAGGAAGAATATTAAGGAAGCGATTATGGGTACCACAAAATTCGTATACTGGCAGGATGGTGACATGTGGCTTGGCTATCTGGAAGAGTTTCCAGATTACCTCACCCAAGGGAAATCGTTACAGGAATTGAAGAAGAATCTCAGAGATATTCACGACGATTTAACGAAAGGTGCTATTCCCTGTGTTCGTAGAGTTGCCGAACTGAAAATAGCTTGAAAAGGAAAGAGCTGGTAAGGCGACTGGAGGAGACGGGTTGTATTCTTATCAGGCGGGGAGGAAGACACGATTGGTATCAGAATCCGAAAACAACGATTGCTCAGCCTGTTCCCAGGCATAACGAAATCAACGAGAATCTTGCCAGGCATATCATAAGAATGTTGACGTAGGATGCCTGAGAAATCAACTTAGAGAAGGGACCTTCCCCGCACCGGTAGTTGAACGCATTAGGTTCCTGGTGTATTCAGATTCAGGGATGGACGAGTTATTGCAGCTAGGAAAACAAGCCCTGGCGTCACAGCCTTTCAGTGTGCTTGTCGGCGCGGAATTGACGGGCTATTCGCCGGGGTGGGCTGAGCTGACCATTCCCATCACTCCTCAACTGAGACAGCAGCACGGTTTCGTGCACGGCGGAGTAATCAGCTATGCGGCCGATAACGCCCTGACGTTCGTGGGGGGGAGCGTTCTTGGCCCGGCAGTGCTGACATCGGAATACAAGATCAATTACCTGAGGCCGG
>CAZLAL010000135.1:0-5169 GCA_964557455.1 uncultured Dehalococcoidales bacterium | reverse complement strand
CGCTACAATAGCCATTATGCCAATGATGATAAGGTAGATACCAATCAAATAGTTTAGTATCTTGGGGAAAATCATAACAATAACGCCGAAAATAAGGCTCGCTATCCCCATCCATAGACCTAAAGCTGGAAACGCAATTGCTGGCATCAGAATTTCACCTCCTTTCTTTAGATTCAAAAGGTATTGATCGTATTTAGATTACATGAGCCTGCTCAAAAGTGTCAAGACGTTGTTGTGCGGTGGCCACAAGGATATGCTATAGAGTTACGGAGCGACAAGACGCTGGAAGGTGCATCTGATGATCATCTTGCAGAATGGACTGGAGTCTCGTAAACTTGTCCCAGGTTTGTAGTGATTCATGATTGGTTTCACGATTATGTAATGTTTGGAGGCGGGAGACAATCAGAGATCAGAAAAATCAGGCAGCAAAAGAGGCCAAGCGTAAAGAGAAACACATTGAGGAAGAAGCTGCGCAACTAGCCAGAGAGCAGGCAAGAAGAGAAACCGATTTGTCTAGAGAGCAAGCCATTGCAGAAGATCAGGAAGCAAGAAGGCGAAAAGCCAAAAAACAACCGCCAGAGTAAGTTAAATGGGCGTGAGTAATCGGCAAGTCCATAGATCGTTTCCAGTTGTGTCTCATCTACAGCTGTGGCCGGTTGAAATTTTGCACGATTAGCCATATTGTTGCCTGGTATCCTCGCTTGCTCAGAAGGCAGCCGCCATTTACCTCTACGGCTCGATAAGCACTTTTAGAGAGCCCTGAACAAAACTCAAAAAACAAAATGCAAATCTCTAAATGCTAAGACTACTCCGGTTTGTCCTTTGAACCTTGGCATCTGGGATATAGCCTACTTGCAAACTGATTTAGTTTGCTATATACTATCGCCAGTAGTTTCAGTTTAGGTTGTTACCAGCTTCTTAGGATTCTGCCAGATTCATATCAAGTATTGGGTGACCGGGACTCTAACTAAAATCTATGAAAAAGGAGGTCATCCAATGAGCTTTCAGGACAAAACACTCCAGTGTGCCGATTGCGGGGCTGAGTTCACCTTTACCGCCCGGGAACAAGAGTTCTATGCGTCTAAAGGTTTTACCAACGAGCCCAAGCGCTGTCCCTCATGCCGGCAGGCAAGGAAGACAGAGCGCAACGGAAGTCGTGATAACGGCTACGGGGCCCCGCGCCAGATGTTTACTGCCATATGCGCCAACTGCGGCAAAGAGACCCAGGTCCCTTTTGAGCCTACCAACGGCAGGCCAGTCTATTGCAGCGATTGCTACAGTAAAGTCAAAATGAGCAGATAATGCCGGTCCGACCATGGAAATACACAGGCCGGGCTTGCCTGGCCTGTGTATGCTTCCGGAATGCGACGGCGTGTCATCTCAATTGAGAATATCAAAAAGAATACGAGATTAAATAAAAGGAGGAGCATTAATATGAAGATTTATGTCGGTAACTTACCTTCCGACGTAACTGAACAGGAATTGCGTGAGGAGTTTGCGACTTTTGGAGAAGTGGGATCCGTAAACATCGTAAAAGACAGGTACAGCGGGCGCCCCAGGGGATTCGGATTTGTGGAAATGGCATCGGTGTCTCAAGGTCGAGCCGCAATCACCGGCCTCAACGGGAAGGCACTGAAAGACCAGACGCTGACTGTTAACGCGGCTCGCCCACCTGCTGACAATAGAGGCGGTGGGTCTTACGGCAACAGGAGAGGCGGCTGGTCCGGTGGTGGAAGACAGGGCAGGTATTAAAAACCCTGCCCGGCCATTTCTGCCTAAGACACAGGATACATGCTGGCAAGAGCACAAAAAGGAGCATGAATTGAAGATATTGTTAGTTTATCCCCGGTACCCCGATACCTTCTGGAGTTTCAAACATGCCTTGAAATTCATTTCTAAAAAGGCTGCGTTTCCCCCTCTGGGTCTATTGACTGTAGCTGCCATGCTGCCCGAGCGATGGGAGAAAAAACTCGTGGATATGAATACCACAACCCTGACAGATAGCGACCTTGAGTGGGCTGATTATGTCTTTCTCAGCGCCATGGTGGCGCAGCAGGATTCGGCGAGGGAGGTCATCGACAGGTGCAAAAAGCTAGGGACGAGGATTGTTGCGGGCGGTCCCTTTTTTAACCGTGGCTATGAGGACTGGGGCTTTGATGACATAGACCATCTTATCTATGGCGAGGCTGAAAATATACTGCCGCTTTTTCTACAGGACTTAGAGAAAGGCTGCGCCAAGCATATCTACACATCCGAAGGATTTCCCGATATCAAAACAACTCCTGTACCTTTGTGGTCACTTATCAACAGGAAGAAATACTTGTCAATGAGCATCCAGTATTCTCGAGGCTGTCCTTTCAACTGTGAATTCTGCGATATCGTTGTGATGAACGGCCATGTGCCACGGACCAAAGACAAAGACCAGATAATAGCCGAACTGGACACATTATACGATATAGGATGGCGAGCAAGCGTATTCTTTGTCGACGATAACTTCATCGGCAACAAACGGAAATTGAAGTCGGAAATTCTGCCGGCAATAATCAAATGGATGGAGGAAAAGAAACGTCCGTTTTCATTCTTTACAGAAGCATCTGTAAATCTTGCCGATGATGAAGAACTGATGCGTCTGATGACCGGCGCGGGTTTTGATATGGTATTTGTGGGCATCGAAAGCCCTAACGAAGCGAGCTTGATCGAATGCAATAAGCTGCAGAATAAGAACCGTGATTTGGTGGCGACGGTTAAGAAGATGCAGAACTACGGCTTGCAGGTGCACGGAGGATTCATTGTCGGGTTTGACAGTGACCCGCTTACCATCTTCAAAAGCCAGATCGAGTTCATCCAGAAGAGCGGAATTGTTATGGCTATGGTTGGTGTGTTGATGGCCCCTCCGGGGACAAGATTATACAAACGTTTGAAGGCGGAAAACCGTCTGCTGCCGAAGGGCACCGGTGACAATACGGATGGCTCTACCAACATCATCCCTAAAATGGGCCGCGAAGCGCTTGCCGGTGGCTATAAGTACGTCGTGGATACAATCTACGCCCCCAGGCAATACTATGAGCGCATTAGAACCTTTCTAAAGGAGTATAGACCTACTAATGAGCGGAAATTCAAGATTTCTTTTGTCCATCTTACAGCATTGATAAGGTCGACATGGGCTCTGGGATGCAGGGAAAAAGGGAGGATAGACTATTGGAAGCTGGTTGTGTGGACTTTGCTGCGAAGACCAAGAGCCTTCCCGTTATCCATAACGCTTGCTGTTGAGGGATTCCATTTCCGGAAGGTCGCTGAGAAAGTACGTATATCCCTGGCCGGTGATATTGGCAGAGTGGAACAAATAGGACAGCCACTGGGCAGACACGGTTGACGATATTATTCGTCATTAAGCCAGAGTGCTACCTGATAGTCTCGATTCCCTAAGAAGCAGCCGGTATTTATCTGTGCGGCTCGATAAGCGCTGTGCGACGAGGGGGCAGGGACCGGGGCTCAGGCCGCAGGAGACAGTAGTCAGGGGGCCAGTAGCCAGCATCTGGAATTTACACGATGAGATTGCCGCGTCCAGATTCATCGGGACTCGCAGTGACAAGACAGGAAGCGCACGCAATGGCAAACGAAGAGGACGTGCAATGACAAGGCAAGCAGGCACGGTGTCCCTTGTTTACATGAAAAAATACCCGTTTGCACACTCCTTTGTTTTGCTGTATAGTATCTTTGCTAGTTTCAGTTTAGGTTGTTACCAGCTTCTTAGGATTCTGCCAGATTCATATCAAGTATTGGGTGACCGGGACTTTAACTAAATAATTGAAAAGGGAGGTCATCCAATGAGCTTTCAGGACAAGTTGATTCAGTGTTCCACTTGTGGAACTATGTTCACCTTTACCGCCAGGGAACAAGAGTTTTTTGCGTCTAAAGGTTTTACCAACGAGCCCAGGCGTTGCCCTCAGTGCCGAAAGGCCAGGAGACAACAGCATAGCGGTCCGTCCGGTACCTGGGCCAGCTACGCCAGCAGGGCAATGCTCACTACACAATACCAGAAGGTATAGGGGTAGTGGTCAATTCGGGGCCACGGATTTGTTCAAACGCCATCACAGTCCAAAAGTCAAGCAGCGATCGCTGACGTCGGGGGAAAAACTGAAGAACCGGATTGTGAATGTTGTCGCGGCCCTGGCCCTTTCCAGCAAAGATAGGGCGGCAATTTCCCGTACCGGTAATAATAGTCTGTCAAATAACAGAAGAGGAGAAGGAAAATACGAAATGATTTGAGCCATCTGACCAATCATCCGGGCTTCTGGCTCGCATTTCGCCAAGGAGTTTAATGAATTTCGAAACGTTTAATCTTCATCCCAGCGTCATGGCCGGTGTACGTGCGCTCGGTTATACCGTACCCACACCAATCCAATCGCAGGTTATCCCGCTGATAATGCAGGGGCGTGATGTCATCGGGCTGGCGCAGACCGGCACAGGCAAGACCGCCGCTTTCGTGCTGCCGATTCTAGAGCGTCTGCGAACAGGTCCGCGGGGACGCGTCCGGGCCCTGATAATCTCCCCGACACGCGAGCTGGCCGAGCAGACCTGCGAGGTCACCAACAGTCTGGGGAGCAGAACAGGACTGCGCAGTATTGCCGTTTACGGCGGGGTGAGCATGGAACGGCAGACCCGCGGACTGCGCGGCGGCGCTGAGATCGTCGCCGCCTGCCCGGGCCGTCTACTTGACCACCTCTGGAAAGGGACTATCAGCCTGTCAGATATGGAAGTCCTCGTCATCGACGAGGCAGACCGCATGTTCGATATGGGCTTTCTGCCCGACGTACGTAGTATTCTAAGGTGCATCCTGCAAAAACACCAGACATTGCTTTTCTCGGCCACCATGCCTGACGATATTCGGCGCCTGGCGCGCGAAATCCTGCATGACCCGGTCACGGCGCAGGTCGACCTACAGTTACCTGCCAGGACGGTTTCACATGCTCTGTACCCGGTACAACAGCACCTCAAGACGAATTTACTGAAGCAGATCTTAAATAGAACCCAGATGGAGTCGGTGCTTGTCTTTACCCGTACCAAACACAGGGCCGAACGGGTGGCACAGCAGCTCTCAAGAGCCGGCTATCAGGTGACTTCTCTACAGGGCGATCTTCCCCAGAACCGGCGTCAAGCCGCGCTCGA
>CAZLAL010000134.1:0-2765 GCA_964557455.1 uncultured Dehalococcoidales bacterium | reverse complement strand
ACACTGCTGATATCCAGAACAATGTATATCCGATTCGGCATACTTCACTTCTTCGGAATCGCATTCATACTCGCGCCCTTTTTCGTTAGATTTCGCTATATTAACCTGATACTGGGCGCCGCTATAATGGCATTAGGGATTTACCTGCTGGGACATAGAGTCTCTACCGGTTTTCCCTGGCTGCTCTGGCTGGTACCACAGAGCTTTGCAACGTTTGATTACTGGCCGATGGTGCCGTGGTTTGGGCTCTTTCTTCTGGGCATGTTCTTTGGCAAAATCCTCTACCCGCGAGGGAATAGACGAGTTTATATTCCTAGCTTCAACAGCGCCGTCCTCTCAGCATTGACACTGCCGGGAAGGCATCCGCTGGCGATATATCTCGCCCAGTGGCCGGCAGTTATCGTCATACTCCTCCTACTGTATCCTGACCATGTGCTCCCGTACTTCCCGTTCTAGGCAGAACACCACAACTGTACCCCTAGCCTAGTAAGTGAGAACGTCCATCAGTACGTCGATGCCGATGTGTATGATGAAACAGGGCAAAAACGACCTTGTTTTGTATGCTATATAGCCCAGAATGAAGCCTTCAGGTATTGTAACCAGCGTCTCCAAATCCGTCGCCCCAAAATGAAGTAGCACAAACGGAATGGCCTGCACGAAGATGGCACTTTTCCCTATCGACTTCTCCAGTCCAAACAACATATACCCGCGGAACATGAATTCCCAGGAAAACATGTAGAGAGTCCGGCCGAGGATATACGGGAGCCAGTCGATAGAGTCCTTGTGGTAGTATTGGTAAACCTCGGGTATTTTACTGGCCCCGTAGACAATCAGGGAAAAAACAGCCAGAGTAACTGTGGTTAGGACTATCGCCAGCTTCCAACGGCCGATGCGTATGCCGTAATCCCAGGGCTTATCCCGAAAAATCAGAAAACCCGCCGCCAGCGGGATAAACACGTAGTAAATGGTATGCGATACGGGAAAAACGACGTCTATGTCATGGTAATGGTCCAGGACTAATACCAGCGTGGATATCGTCACTACCGCAATAAGGTTCAGGTCGTAGCCCCACAATGTCCTGTTCTTGATATTTTTGATGTCGTCGATGTACTTCTGCATTCAGGTGCGGACTACACTCTTCTATTGGTCGTTGGTTCCGAACTGCCCTTTAATGCTCCAGTATACCATAGACGGCTATTTGGACGGCCCCTTTGACTGGCAACCAGGCGGCATGAGAAGTTGACATTCGCAACGCAAGAGAAATCTACATTGATGCCCTAAGAACTGGTAAAAGCGGCCATCATCATGTACATGCCGAAGTGTATGACAAAAGAAGGCAGAAACGACCTTGTTCGATATGCTATGTAGCCAAAAATAAAACCACCGGGGATGCAGGCCAGCGTTTCCAAGAAGGGCTTCAAGAAGGGCTTGCTAAAGTGAAGCAGCACGAAGGGAATGGCCTGCACAAAGATAGCGTTTTTGCCTATCGATCTCTCCAAGCCGAACAGCATGTATCCGCGGAACAAGAATTCCCAGGCAAACATATGCAGCCCAATGTCACGCAGCAGGTCAGGCCAGTCTATTGCATTTCTGTGGTAACAGGACCGAAAGTCAGCCATTTTGCTCGCCCCGTAGAGAACCAGCGCCATGACAGCCAGGCCGACTGCAACTGCAATGAGGCCCAGCTTCCAGTGTCCAGCACGGATGCCATAATCCCAGGGCTTATCCCGAAAAATCAGAAAACCCGCCGCCAGAGGGATGAAGAGATAGTAAATGACATCTGATAGGGGGAAAACAACTTTTATGGGATGGTAATGGTCCAGGACTAATACCAGAGTAGATATGCTGACCACCGCAATAAGGTTCAGGTCATAGCCCCATAATGTCCTGTTCCTGATGTCTTTGATGTCGTCGATGTACTTTTGCATTCCAGCTGCAATGGATGATCATACCTTCTTGTCAATCTATCGCTCAGAAATGCCTTATAAACACTCTAGTGTACCACAAAGCTCTACATAGACAATCTATTGAACTGGCAACCTGTAGAGTGCAGCTCGACTGCAATGGGCTTGGGAGACAGGGGTATAATAGGTAACGGGAGGAGCCAGGGAAAGACATGAAAAACAGAGAGGTCGCGGAAGTGTTCCAGGATATTGCTGACCTTCTGGAACTTAAGGGAGAGAATGTCTTTAAGATTCGCGCCTATCAGAAGGCAGCCAGAGCTATCGAGCACCACCCCAGGGAGTTGGAGATCATGATTGATGAAGGGGAGGACTTGCGGGGTATTGTCGGCGTTGGTGAGGCATTAGCCAAAAAGGCCACCGAGCTGATAAGAACTGGCAAGCTGGGTTACTACGAAAACTTGACAGCCGAGTTCCCTCAAGGCATCACCAATCTCCTGGCCATACCGGGCATTGGCCCCAAGACGGCTAGCAAACTCTCAACCGAGTTAGGGATAAGTTCTGTAGATGCACTCGAGCGAGCAATCAACGAAGGGCGAGTGGCCAGGGTCTTCCGCCTTGGCGAAAAGACCGCCGATAATATCCTTCACCAGATCCAGGCATTGCGCCGCAAAGATCAGCGCATCCCTATTGGCGAGGCTTTGCCCGTTGCCGAGGAGATTATAGCTGATCTCCGCCCTATCCCAGGCGTCAGAAATCTCACTACTGCCGGCAGCTTACGTCGTTTTCGAGAGACACTGGGTGACATTGACCTGATGGGCACTGCCGATAAGCCCAAGGAGGTTATAGATGCTTTTGTGACCC
>CAZLAL010000133.1:0-2744 GCA_964557455.1 uncultured Dehalococcoidales bacterium | reverse complement strand
TCTATCGGCTTCTCATCTGTAATTCCCAGCCTCACCATGCCTTTAATCAACTCCGCGTAAGCCGGCGGCAGCACCAGACCGAGATTAGTTACCCGTTTCACACCCTTCAGATACTGGGGCAGGGTTATCGTCTCCGGATGCGGATAAGCATAGACTCTGTAGACGCCGACATTCTGAAACTGGGTATCCTCCTCCAGTGCTCTTCCGCTCTCCTCAAAGAGCCTGACAGTGGTAAACATGCCGCCCAGGAACATCGGTATGTCCATTTTCATGGAGTGAATTCTGTGCTTCACGACCCCTGCTCCTTCCACTTTCTCCCCTCCGTGGGCATGATATATGTCCACCGCTTCTACCTCATCGAGCAGAGAATCGGCACAGAACTTCACCAGCACGTTCGCCACTCCGGGAGAGCTGCCCATGCCGATCAGTGCTGAAACACCGGCCTTCCTTGCCTCCTCATCCATGGCAAGAAGCGCCTCGGTGGCGTCAAAATCATCGCAGATATCAACATAGTTTATCCCGGCTTCGATGACTGCCTGCAGTATAACGGGACCGTATTTGTAGAAAGGGCCAACGCAGTTGAGGACAACCGCCGAGCCGCTGACCGCTTTCTTGATGCTATTCGGGCTCTCCGCATCGAACGCCACAGCGGTGAGCTTGGCCCCTGTCGCTTCCTTGACTACCTTCCTTGCCGCTGCTACATTCATATCGGCGACCACTATGTCGGAGAATACACCGCTGGATGCCAGCGTCTTGGTAGCTATGCTACCGACTGCACCGGCACCGCCTAAAACTGTTATCCTGGCCATTTCCTGCCTCCTTTCTAGAACGTGATGCCCTTGCTAAAGGGGTCTGCCCATTCCTTAAGCGCAATTGCCAGTTCCTTGTGGTCCTTGGCATACTCCGATAGAGCTATGCCCCGCATGGCAGCGTCTATTGCCTGACGAAATGCTTTGCCGCCAGCGATCGGCCCCTTGGGATGTGCGTGGATACCGCCACCGGAGCCGATGACAACGTCATTGCCCAAAGCCTGCATGACCGCTCGTACCATGGACGGCGTGATGCCGCCGGAGGCCATCGGAAAACTCGGTTTGAGATGATACAGAGGGAATGTCAGGTTTCTGGCCACGTTTCTGAACTTGTAATCTATCACCGGCGCTTTGCCATAAGGGGCGGGAATGACTACGATGTCGGCACCGGCCAGGCGTGGCAGCTTGCCTAAGACAAGATGGGAGCTTAAGCCATGCCATGGCGACATATACATGGCGCCGGCAACATCCATGTGCGCCAGTATGGGCACATTGATAGCAGGATCTTCAGCCAGTGCCTGCATCACGGGCAAACCGACAGCCAGGTAGTTTACCATCAGCGCGTTACAGCCCAGCTCTACTGCCCGCCTGGCGTTCTCAAAAACCTTGGGAACCTTGTCGGTTATGTTCACAGTGTAGAGGGTATGTTCCCCCTTTTCTTCATACACCTGTTTCTCAATCTCCATATAGCGCTTGACTCGCCCCGCTACTGAATTGAAGGATGCGTCGGCTATCAACTCATCGTCCTTCACAATGTCGCACCCGCCAAGCGCCGCCTTCCTGAACAATTCCGCCCCGACCTTCAAACGATAGCCCGTGCAAGGCTTCACCATGTTATTGAGCAGGGGGCGTTTGGGCACTCCCAGGATTTTTCGCACTCCTTCGATGCCGAATTTAGGCCCCTTGAAGCTAGCTACGTACTTCTTCGGGAGGCGTATATCCACCAGCTTAATATCGCCGCCCATGGAAATATTGCCCACCACCGTGGTCAGCAGCATTGGTATCTGCCCACCGATATTGACCTCCGGGTAGGCCACTTGCACAAACCACTGTCTGGTCTGCAGATTGGCAGGCACGGTTGACTCGTAGTCCGGCACTTCATAGACCCCGATTACCTTGGCAACGTGCCGGCAGCGGACGTCCAGGGTCTCACCGGGGACGGGCAGCCAGGTGCCGGTGCTCTGCTCCACCGCCAGCATGGGGGCTATGATGGGGATGGGAAGGGCTGCCGGGTAGGAGACCAGATACGTGCCGATGACATAGTCGTCATAGTCCACGCCGTCCGGCAAAGCCATAGGGAGCCCCAGAATCTCTTGCGTTTCCATCTCAACACCTCCTTATAATAATATGTTCAGTCTCGTTTCTTACGTATTCAAACGGGCGCACTTATCCAACCTTTCCTTGTTGAGCTTTGTATATAAGCTCCGCAGGTCACGGTAAGCCTCCTGGTAGCGGTCAAATAGAGAGTCGTAAATCCCGGAGTTTTCTGCCTGCGGCTCATAGGCACTATCTACCTTGACCACCTTCCTGAGCGACTCAAAGTCCGGATATATGCCCATTCCCACAGCTGACACCAGGGCCGCCCCGACCGCTCCCGCCTCTTGAGGCTCACGCACAGCCTCGATCCTTCTCTGGGTGACATCGGCCAAAATCTGCATCCACGGCTTGCCCTTTGCCCCTCCCCCTATGAGCCTGAGACAGGGGAGCGAAAACTTGAACTCCTTCTCCACGATTTCCACAATCCACCTGACATTATAGGCAACGCCCTCATAGACTGCCCGCAGCATATGCTCTCGAGTATGCTCAGCGCTCAGGTTGAGAAAGGTGGCACGCACATAACAATCGTCTATGGGCGCCCTCTCACCGTAAATCCAGGGGGTAAACAGCAGGTAATTTGAGCCAGGTGGAATCCTGGCTACTTCATCATCCATAAGA
>CAZLAL010000132.1:0-3583 GCA_964557455.1 uncultured Dehalococcoidales bacterium | reverse complement strand
TATGGATTCCACAGGCTCTGCCTCAGATTACAGTCGGCTCCATTCCTGCTCTATCTTCTCAATGTAGAAACTCTTCCTGGAAATAACCTTAGTGGGCGGTTCATTTCTAAGTGTCCCCAGCAGGAAAAGCCTGCCCCTCTGTCCCTGGAGCCTGGCTGGCTTCTCCCCGATTGCCATTCGAAGCATCTCCATGATGTGATAGACGGGCATTCTGGTGGGGTAGACCGTACGCCCTGCAGAAAGCATTTGCAGACAGCCGGCGCAATACGCTACTACTGCATCGGCCCCGGTTGCCTGAGCTTCTCTTAGGCTTCTTATGGTAGCAAAGGTAACGCCGACGGGACTGTAACTGGCGAAAGCTGCGCCGATACCACAACAAAAGGAGCTTTGCCGGCAATGCTTCTCCTCAACCACCTCCGCCCCTAGGCGTTCCAGGATTTTTCGGGGAAGGTCGAGAATGCCCCCTGCAAAAAACTTGCCGTAGCACGAATCCTGAATTGTCACCTTCATTTCCAGCTTATTCTTGATTCTTATCCTGCCGTCCTCTATCCGCTCCCAGAGCAAGGGAAGCAAATGCTGAATCTCAAAGTCAAGGTGAAACCCAAACTTAGGCAGAACGTTGGTAAACATGTTGTAGCCCGCAGTGCAAGGAATGACCATCCTTTTCACGCCCAACTTATGGAAATAGGTGTCCATCCTCTTGGCTACCTGCTCTACTTGCTCGAAAAGCCCCATCCGGTAATACATCTCGCCGCAGCAGGTATCGAGCGAGCCCCTTATTTCGAAACCATCCAGTAAGCTGGTTCTGGTCAGGTAAGGGCTGGTGATGACGTTGCAGCCGGGGTAGAAGATGTCTTCACAGGGGGAAAGGCTGTCCCACGCTTTAAGCATCTCCTTCTCGTCCTGAGGCAACCTGTCCAAGACATAAGTCCTGAAGTTAGGCTTATAGTGCGGGATGAACCAATCGGCCCTTATCGGTAGCCCCTGCTGTGAGTATTTTTCATGCTTCCGTTGCAGTATGAGCTGGGTGGGATTGCAGAGCTCAGGACAGATAAAATTGCAGGCAAAACAGGTCTGGCACTTCTGCAGCACATGTTCGGTTTCCTCCCCTGAGATGAGCCGTGTCATCTCTTTCTTTGCCATATCCAGGGGCAAAGTCATTACGGGGCATTGGTGAAGGCATTCCCCGCAGAGAGTGCATTTATCGGGGTCGAAAGGGGCAAAGACATCAAATTTAGCCCGGTTCTGCATCTATTTCATCCTGCTGCGGATTAGCTTGCGTTGCTTTCTTTCCAGGGAGCTCCGATAAAAGCTAATCATAACCTTGACGGTAGCGCTAATCAATCTTCTTGTCACAGGGTTTTGTATCAGGACGCTATGGAATATTTTGCCGAACAGCTTGATGCGTCGGGTGTCGCCGGGATCAAGCTGGAGGACCGGTTCCATTTTGACGGGCTTGGGGTAGAAGCGCTTGCGCCCTCTGATAGTGAACAGCCGCCGAAAAAGCACATTGGTGAAGAGGGCCACCATGTCCCAGGCGCGCCGGTCGTTTCTGTGCTGCGGCGTTTCCCCGGCGGCCATCTGCACTAGCTCCTGAGAAAGGTAAATATCCATCTTGCTGTGGGTCAGCACCTTTATAACGGAAAGGAATATGTAGCAAGCGTCGCAGGAAACAACCATCACTTCTGCGCCGGTTGTCTCGGCCTCCTGTAGTCTGCGATAGAGGCTATCGAGCATGTAGAGTAAGGTACGCGAGGGGTTATTGGAAGCGGGACCATGCAAGGTGGGAATTGTAGCTCCCCAGCCGCAGCAGAAGGCCGATTCTTTGTTATGGCGCATCTCCATTACTTCACACCCTATGCGCTGCATCGTTTGGCGGGTTACCTGCTGCAATTTGCCCCCCATATACTTAGAGCAACAATTATCATGAACAGCAACCTTCATATTCAACTTCCGTTTCACCTGTATCTGGCGGCTGTTCAGTTTATCCAGTATCCAGTAGTCCAGCGGCTCGGGATGACAGAAACTGAAATCAATGCCAAATCTATTGGGCAGGACATCGCTTAACATCATAGCTTCAGCACCCATGAAGCAATACAACTTTTCTATCCCCATGTCGGAGAACTTCTGGCGCAGCATATTGCCTATTTCTTCCGATGCACTTATCATGCCCAGCTTGTAGGTGTCCCCGGCGCAGCCCCAGAGACCTTCAAAGCCGGCAATTGCCAGCTTGAGCTCATCAAGCAGAGAGGTCATGGCGATATGAGGTATAAGATTGGTGTAAAAGCCGGTGAGCAGCACCACTTTTCGGGTATTATCCATGTTCTCCCGCCAGGACCGCACAAGCGAAAGCTCGTCCTCAGCCATGAGCGCTCTGATGGAAGCCCACATATTCCCGGGCTCATTGGGGAAAACAAAGCTGGCAATGGCAGGCAGCCCCTTGGATTGGGTGTCTTCACCCCATCGTTCCAGGATGAGCTCGTAAGGATTTGCCTGCACGGGGCATATGAGGTCACAGGTATTGCAGGTGGTGCAGCGCTGATATGCCAGCGATGCGTTTGTATCGCCGCGAACCAGCGCCTGGATATCCCGTATTGCTTCCTCCAGGGGCAGATGTAGGACAGGGCAATGCTCAAAGCAAAGCCCGCAGTAAGTGCATAAGTCGGCTCTAAAGAAACGGAAGCCCACAGCTAGTTCACGACCTTGACCGACTGGCTGAGCCTAAACGTTGAGAACGCGAGTTTAAGGGTAACATAGGAATAGCGGATTTACAACCTGGGCTCGCAATCAGTGAATATGTGATTGAAGGAAGAACGCGTATCCTTGAGAGATACGATCGTAACGCCGATGACGCAAAGGCGGCCGCGTACTGGCCAGCCTCTTGGGAATCGGACGTCATATCTGCGGCATATTATTCCGTCTGGGACTTGAGGAAAGCAAGGATCATGTCATTGAACAGGTCTGGATACTCTTCCATTAACATGTGTCCTGTTCCAGCTATGACGTGAAATTCAGCGCCAGGGATTCTGTCTATCCACTGGTCTATCCCTGTCCGCTTAACCCAGGTGTCCTCTTCACCCCAGAGAATTAGCGCAGGGAATTGGAGGTCTTCCAGGGCAAAGGTGATTACATTCTTCGACATGTCCCTGGTCATCGCCAGCAGCGACTGCGCCCACTGGCCGGCGACCAGCCGGTTGTAGTAGCCATCTATAAGCTCCTCCGTCACAATGTCTCGGTGGGCAGCGCTCTCCAGAAACCCGTCGATCCGCTCCTTGTTTAGATAGCGGGTGAGGAACAGCTCGCCGATTCTGCGGAATGGGCCGAAATTCAAGAGGGCAGAGATGGGCATGGAGCCCGCCTCCAGATTGACGGCGCCGGCGACGCTTACCAGCCCCAGCACTTTCTCGGGGTATAGATGGGCGAAATGCAGCATGACGCTGGTGCCCATACTGTGTCCCACCAAATGGGCTTGGTCAATACCCAACCGGGCAAGGACCTGGGCCAGGAGCTCCGCTTGCGCCGGATGAGAATAGTCCGAGGCAAAATCCTTGTGGGAAAGGCCGAACCCTTTCATATCCAGGCT
>CAZLAL010000131.1:0-3351 GCA_964557455.1 uncultured Dehalococcoidales bacterium | reverse complement strand
ACGGTATAGCCAACCGGGTGCGGACTTAATACCGTCATCTGGCTGGCTGATCCGCCGACATCCTCTCCCGCGCCAGCGTTTCGGCGCTGTCCGCCATGCTTAGTGACAAGGCGATCCAGGCCCTGCGGCCCGACCCGTCACGGCCGGGCACCAAGCACCACGACCGTGACGGCCTCTACCTCTGGGTGGCGCGCTCTGGCTCCAAGACCTGGCGTAAGGATTACCGCTGGCAGGGAGCACGCCGCACCTTCACCATCGGCGCCTACCCGGCCGTGCGGCTCGCTGAGATATTTGAAGAGGGTAAGCTAGTTTCAGTAGTGAAGCGCATCAGTACTTTGGCTTTCTGAGCCAGGTCTCCATACTAATTCTTGCATCATGACGGAAGAGATATGCTTTGACTCCAAATAGCTTCTCCAAGCTCTGCCCGAAACCAAGATCAATGGTAGAAGCTTTCTGCTGAGCAGGGCGATGCAAGGGCTGCCAACCAACCTCCCGATAGAGAGGTCTTGTTCCTGGATTGACATAGGAATATGGAAAAAGCTGATAAATAACACCAGGATCCTCGGCCTCAATTACTGGCAGCCAATCTCCATTGGATTGCAGCTCACAAGTCGCAAAGAATGATGCAACCTCAAAGCTATTGGAGGTATCAAGGAGAGTTGTCGCCAAGCCATAATGCTGAGCCAGCCCATTGCAGTCAATACTTAAGGGCTGATCCATCCACCTTGCTGAACAGCAAATCTGAACATATGGGTGGGACAGCAAAGCCTCTTCAAATGCTGCATTACGACAAAGCGATAAATACTGCTCCTCTAATGACTGCATTCGTGCCAAGGTTGGAACGCAGTTTCTATAGAAGCGAGTTTGCCCTCGAAAGACCCAAGGACTCATCTCTACTCCTGAACGAACGACAACCCTTCCTTCGTGATCTAAAACTGCATGCAGACCCTCAATATCATCTGTAACCAATCCTGAGGGGCCACCAACAAAAGACGTCTTCCCTGAATTCACCGACTGAATACCGAGCATTAAGGCTAGTTGCTCTAGACTAGGAAGGTTCATCAGAATAGCTTCCACCAAGAAATATCAGTGCCAAGCTTACTCCTATTTGCTATTTCTAGAAGTAGCATGGTATGACGAGAATTGGCAATGAATCAGCGCCTAGGGCGCCTAAGATTCTAAAATGCTAGCTCAGTCTTCCAGTGTCAACTGAGTAGTGTACGACGAAAATCCTGTCGAGAGCTCATTAACCAGATTGATGCGGGATAATTTATTTGAGGAAAGCCAAAAAAGTAACACTAATACACTCAGTGTGAGATCTAGTCGTCATTCAACTAGACAACTTTGGGCTACTGGTCGACTGCTCTCTCTATCGTGCTAAGAATGGACTGCTCTAGATCACGCATTGCATTTCTGGCAAGGTCGTCTGGATAGCTGCTCGGCACCAGCGAGGATTCGGCGCTCGCCCAGTCATTAAGATCAGAAGTCACTTCACTGTCGAAATCGACCCTTGTTCTGGTTTCCTGTTTATAGAAGAGGCGAATCTTTCTAGCAGAGAGAATGGGAAGTATGTAGATGTCTTGCCCAGGCAGTGCTGCATACTGTGGCTCAAGGATAATATGCAGGCAGGCGAATGAGTGCCCAGGAGGAAGAGAGTAGCCAGATGCAATATCCCGCACCTTGCGAACGGGCTCTGTCTTTACCTTTTTTTAGTAGGCGAAAACAAGCCGCTGGTCCCCAGTAATGTCTTGGTGAATTTCGAAGGCTCTTCAGCGTATTCAACTTTTTCGTATTCCTCGTATTCCTCTTCGTCATAAGCGATGCTAACGAAAAAGTCGCTGCCAAATTCTTGAAGCCACTTGGCAACTTTCCTAAGCGAAGAAAGGCGTGGGATAGATTCGGACAATACGCTATTACGGCTATAGCACTTTTCTATAGGTGAAGCAAGCCGATATTGCTCGATAATGGACTTAACGCGGCCAAGTGTATTCATGGCCTGATCCTTGCTCTGGCACTCACTGCTGACTGCTCGTATCCTTGCCACCAATGGGCACTCTTCTTCGGCGCCATCTTCGGCCAAGGCTTCCTCGCGTGGTAGATCTTCTCTTTCTAGCGATGAAGGAATGTTCTGCGGATTATCAAGATCACATGCAGATATCTTCTCTTTCACTGTAGCAGTAAGCTCAGATGTGACGTGACAGAAGACTTCGGTCGCCAAGGCTTGAATGACAAAAAATGGCTTTTGCCTTGAAGGAAATTGATTCCCCTGGATATGATTTATGATGTCATAATAGCGAATATCACTTCCCTCGTGCGCGATGAATGAACTTGCATAGCTTTGAGTGAAATAACTGTAAGATCTATCGACATAAGAGCGTTGGTTCTTCCCGCAGGAATAAAAGAAATACAGGCTGCGGAAGCCTGGTATTGATGTATTCATTGCTTCCTTTATTTCAGGCTCACTTTTGATGTACTCTGTGCCTGAGTGACAGGCATCGACCACTTTGACGGCAACAGATGGCGAGAGGGAGCGCAGAAATGTATCAAGCTCGTTGTTGCGTAGGGTTGTCGAATACTTGTCTGCCGGGTGGTAGTTGCTAAATGGAAATAGGAATTCTCCGTCATGCAGTAGTCCGTGCCCCGAGTAGTAGAAGAATACTTCGTCTATCTGAGATTTTTGCCACTCCGATATCTTGTTGGATAGTTGACATTTGGCGTCTGCCGAATGCGGGCTGTTATCTAAAATAAGAAAATCGTCGTACTTATTGGCCGCACAAATGATGGCATGCATGAGGTCTGAGTCCTGCTGACAAGCCGGCAGCGGCGATAATGCCTGACTGTTCTCATATTCGGAAACCGAGATAATGATTGCGACACTTTTTGCCATCTGGTCCGTCGCGAGTTGGTCGTTAGTGTACCAATAAGCTAAATATCAAGCCCTATCTGTTGGGCTTTCGTTCCAGCGCTGGCTCGTTCGGATCGCAGCCGCCGTTTACCCCCGCCTGGCGCCACTGCTGTTCAACCCCATCGCCTGCTCCTCTGCATTGCGCTCGGCGTTGAGGGTGAGGAGCCTTGCCAGCACGTCGTCACGGATGGCGTCGGGCCAGCGGCAGCGCCAGGTGGGGAGCGGAGCGAATCAGAGCTTCTCGGGCCACCTGGATCAGATCCTCCCGCTCCACCAGCGGGAACAGGCGCCGGGCCATGACGGAGGCGATGGCATCAGCCAGGGGCAGGTGCTCCAGCACCAGGGCATCGCGGGCACGGAGGGCCGAGCGGCTGAGGGCTGCAGCTGGCTGCCGGCGGCGGGAGAGGGAAAGCGGGGAAGCCATCTGTGGGACGGCGGAGAACCCC
>CAZLAL010000130.1:0-4849 GCA_964557455.1 uncultured Dehalococcoidales bacterium | reverse complement strand
AAACAGCACCTGGATGGTCGCCAGGCGAAGGAAATTCGTCCCATCACTTGTGAGGTAGGCCTCCTTCCTCGTACCCATGGTTCCGGATTGTTTGCTCGTGGAGAAACGCAGGTCTTAACCATCACCACTCTGGGCTCTACAAGCCGGGAGCAGCTATTGGATGGCCTGGGTCTCGAGGAGACTAAACGCTTTATGCATCATTACAACTTTCCTCCTTTTTCTACGGGCGAAGTGAAGCGAATAGGAACAACCGGAAGGCGTGAGATCGGCCACGGCGCTCTGGTAGAACGGGCTATTGCGCCAATACTGCCACCCGAGAATGACTTTCCTTATACCATACGCTTGGTCTCCGAAGTGCTTAGTTCTCACGGAAGCACATCCATGGCTAGCGCCTGTGCGTCCACGCTCTCTTTGATGGATGCCGGTGTACCTGTAAAGGCTCCTGTGGCTGGAATCGCTATGGGTTTGGTCACCAACAAACAAGGTAACTACGTTGTTCTAACTGACATCATGGGTATGGAAGATGCCTATGGTGACATGGACTTCAAAGTTGCTGGCACCGCTCAGGGAATCACCGCTTTGCAGCTTGATATTAAGCTGCAGGGCATAGGTTACGATATCCTGGCTGAAGCATTAACTCAGGCTCGCGAAGCAAGATTGGAAATACTGGGCAGAATGGGTTTAGCTATTACCAGCAGTCGCTCTGAACTCAGCCCTTATGCTCCGAGAATGTATGAAATAACGATTGATCCAAGCAAGATTGGGAGCGTGATTGGTCCCGGAGGTAGAATCATAAGGTCTATTATAGAGGAGACTAAGACAACTATAGACATAAGGAATGATGGTACGGTTCTTGTCGGGTCTCAGAACGAGGAGGCAGCCCAGAAAGCAATTAAGCTAATCCAGGACTTGACTCGGGAAGTGGAACAGGGAGAGATTTACACCGGGAAAGTAACGAGGCTATTCAACTTTGGGGCTATGGTAGAAATTCTGCCGGGCAAGGAAGGCCTGGTCCATATCAGCGAGCTCGCCGACTACCACGTAGCTCAAGTCGAAGATGTGGTTAAGGTGGGTGATGAGATAATGGTAAGAGTCATTGGCATCGACAATTCTGGCAGGATAAATTTATCGCGAAAAGCAGTACTGCAGGGCCTTTCTAACATCTCTGGAGTTAATGTCAGAAATTCCTCGGCTCCCAAAGACCAGCGGAGAAGATCTGTTCACCCTCGTGACAGGAGTGAACAACAGCGCAAACACAGTCAGTAAATAGCGTTGCCAACGAAGGGGGAGAAAGGAGCATGGCTTCACCTTTGGAACCGATAAGAGTGGTTGTTAATGGCGCTTTGGGCAGGATGGGGCAAGAGATAACCAAAGCTCTGGTTTGCGAGCGCGGCTTGAGAGTAGTGGGTGCTGTAGAGAAGGAGGTGACCCAGCAGTATCTTCCTCTAATCGAGGCTCCCGAATTGATACTGCTTTCTTCCGACCTAGGCGCACTCTTGAAGAGCTGTGATGCCGACGTGGTAGTGGACTTCACTAATCCTGAGGTCTGTATGGCAGCCGCTCGCGTAGTCATTCGTCAAAAGGTCAACATGGTCATAGGCACCACCGGCCTCTCTGACAAGAATCTGGCTGAGATTGGGAAGCTCTGCCAGACCTATAAGACAGGAGCAGTAGTGGCGCCCAATTTTTCTCTAGGCGCGGCACTTCTGATACATCTCTCAAAATCAGCTGCTAAGTTTTTCAATTACGCCGAGATCGTTGAAATGCACCATGATAAAAAAGCTGATGCTCCTTCGGGGACTGCTATCGCTACCGCCAAGGCAATGGCGCAGGTGCATCGTAAACCCTTCGTTTCTCCTGAACTTACGCGCGAAGTTATCAAACATACCAGAGGTGGAGAAATGGAGGGCATAGCCATCCACAGCTTGAGGTTGCCGGGATTTATGTCCGGGCAAGAAGTGATATTCAGCGGAATGGGTGAGACTCTAAGCTTACGTCACAATGCGATAAGTCGAGAGTGCTACGTGCCTGGGGTTATCCTGGCCATTAAGGAAGTGACGAAACGCAAGGGACTGACCCTTGGATTAGAATCTCTGCTAAAACTGTAACAAAGCTCATGGAACGATTCAATGTAGCTGTCGTCGGTGCTACCGACATTACAGGACAAGAAATCATAAGGGTGCTTGAGGAGCGCAAGTTTCCTGTCTCTTCTATTCAGTTACTATCCGATGATCATCCCTCTGGAGCGAAACTTCTCTTCGAACACAAGCGAATTGACGTTGAAGAAGCGAGGGCTGAGATGTTTCGCGATGTGGACATTGCCTTTTTTGCTGCTGGTTCTGATACTAGCAGAAGATTAGCCCATTTCGCTGTCGAAGCCGGAGCAGTGGTCATTGATACTAGCGGTGCTTTTAGAATGAATCCTACAGTGCCTCTGGTGATCCCGGAAGTCAATCCTGGAGATATAGAATGGCACAAAGGGATAATTGCCAGTCCGAAGTGCTCCACGGTTCAGATGGTAGTGGCGCTTTATCCTTTACATAAGGTCAATCCGATAAAGCGAGTTGTGGTGAGCACTTACGAGTCGGTATCCAGTAGTGGCAGTGCTGCTCTGAAAGAAATGACAAGTCAAGCACGCCTAGTCTTGGAAGGACGCCGCGTTTGTCCTCATGTCTATTCTCATCAAATAGCTTTTAACGTACTGCCAGAAATCGGTGTCTTCCTGGACAATGGGTATACCAAGGAAGAGCAAAGAATTGCAGAGGAGACGCGGAAGATACTCCACGCTGAAGACATGGCGATTTCAGCTACATGCGTTCGAGTTCCTGTTTGGTTTGGGCATAGTGAAGCGGTCAATGTAGAATTCAATTCGCCCATGACTCCCGAAGAAGCAAGGAAGATTTTGGCCCAGTCTCCCGGTGTCAGGGTACTGGATGACCCCACCGTCAGTTTCTACCCACAACCATGGGCCGCTAGTGGGTCAGACAATGTATTTGTGGGCCGAATCAGAAGAGACGTCTCACATCCCAACGGACTCGTTATGTGGATAGTGGCTGACAATCTCCGTAAGGGCGCAGCGCTGAACGCAATACAAATCGCTGAAGAGGGGATAGTGAGGGGCTTGATAAGCCTCAGAGAGAGTCTGGCCGGTCTAAATGAGTGACCCAGCCTTTCCTGGAAGCTCTTCAAGATACCGGGCAACTAATAAGCTGGGTCGCCTATTAACCGCCATGGTCACACCGTTTGATGCCCGCGGCGAAGTTGACTATCAACAAGCTAAAAAACTGGCATTGTCCTTACTGGACTCAGGTAGTGATGGGGTTTTGGTCTCAGGCACCACCGGCGAATCTCCGACTCTGAGCCGCGAAGAAAAGCTACGGCTTTTCGCTGAAGCGAAGTCGGCAATAGCTAACCGAGGAGCAGTGGTGGCCGGCACGGGTAACTATAACACTAGGGAAAGCCAGGAATTGACTAAGGAGGCGGAACGAATTGGCGTTGATGCTTGTCTCCTAGTAGTCCCTTATTACAATCGGCCGACGCAAGAAGGGTTGTGGCAGCACTTCAAAGCCATTGCAGAGAGTACCAGCTTGCCTATTATCATCTATAATGTGCCATCGCGTACGGTTGCGAACCTGACTGCCGATACGCTGATCAGGCTGAGTCAAATTGGTAATATTGTTGGTGTAAAGGAGGCCAGTGGCAACCTTCGGCAGATAGCTGAAATTATTCAGGGAACCAAGGAGGATTTCTTGGTTTACAGCGGCAATGATAGCGACACCATCTCTATACTTGCTCTCGGTGGTTACGGTGTAATCAGCGTTGCCTCTCATCTAGTGGGCATACAGATAAGGGATATGATTCAGAAGTTTCTTAACGGCGAACCACAAGAAGCAGCCAGACTCCACCGATACTTACTGCCCCTAGTCGATGTCCTGTTCGTCATCTCAAATCCTGCACCTGTCAAGTGGGCACTGAACTATGCGGGTTTTCCAGTTGGCAAGCCTCGCTTGCCCTTAGTTGAGCCTGATGAAAAATCAGCCGATCTCATAGCGACCACGCTGAAGAACTACAAATTGGATTTACCTGTTCCCCGCTAAGCTCTAAGTCTCGATTTCTGAGCCCTCACCAGATTCAATTGCCTTAGTTAGAGTGTCTCAAGCGTTCCGGCCACTTACACTTGGGCGAGGGCGAGCATCATCATCCCCCTGCTTAGGGTTTCGCACCTCGGATTCTCGATGGCTTACGGATGACTTGTTTCCTACCCTGTCCTATGGAAACCAGATTGATGGGGCACGACATGAGACCCTCCAGCCGCGATAGATAATTACGGGCTCCTGCGGGCAGATCTTTGAAATTCCGAATCTCACTAATTGACTCTTGCCAACCATCTATTTCCTCGTAGATGGGCTGGCACTCTTCCAGTACCGCGACATCGCTGGGAAAAGAAGTCAGCACCTGGTCTCTAAACTTATAAGCAGTGCATATTTTGACTGCGGGGAAACCATCAAAAATATCAAGGTGAGTCACAACCATATCAGTGATGCCATTTATTTGAACGCTGAAATGGCCTGCCACAGCATCAAACCAGCCACACCTTCGTGGCCTTCCTGTGGTAGTACCATACTCATGAGCCTTTTCTCGTATCAAGTCGCCAGCTTCGTCTTTTAGCTCTGTGGGCATAGGGCCGGCACCCACCCTGCTGTTATATGCTTTGAATATACCCACCACGCGGTCGATTCTCCTTGGTCCCAGGCCCGCCCCAATACAGCTTGCAGCCGCCAATGGGGAAGAGGACGTCACGTACGGATACGTACCGAAGTCCGGGTCAAGCAAAGCTCCCTGAGCCCCT
>CAZLAL010000129.1:0-4048 GCA_964557455.1 uncultured Dehalococcoidales bacterium | reverse complement strand
CAGAACCCTGATCCTGACCTCAAACCAGTTCTACACTATTCCGCAAATAGAGCTAGCCCGGCTGCTAATGGAGCATAGCTGTCTTAACCGGGTCTTCTTTTCCAACAGTGGCGCTGAAGCTGACGAAGGAGCAGTTAAGCTGGCTCGCAGGTACGGCAAGCTTCGACTCAACGGCGCCTACGAGGTCATCACAGCCTACAACTCTTTTCATGGGCGGACTCTGGCTATGACCGCCGCTACAGCGCAAAGCAAATTTCAGGAACCTTACACACCTCTGCCGCTCGGTTTCGTCAACGTGGAATATAACAATGTCGAGGCAATACAGCGGGCCACGAGTGAGAAGACTTGCGGTATACTCCTAGAGCCGGTCCAGGGAGAAGGCGGAGTGAATGTGCCCGACAGCCAATACTTGCAGAAGGTGCAGAGTTGGTGTCGAGAGAAGGGAATCCCTCTTATTCTGGATGAAGTCCAGACGGGAGTCGGGCGAACCGGGACGCTGTTCGCGTATGAGCAATTCGGCGTCGAGCCGGACATAATGACTCTGGGCAAGGGATTGGGCAGTGGCGTGCCCATTGCTGCTTTCCTGGCCAAGGAAGAGTTCTCCGTCTTTTCTCCGGGGGAGCACGGCACGACCTTTGGCGGCAACCCATTGGTGTGCGCTGCCGCTCATGCCAACCTGAAATACATTATCGACCACAACATACCGGCACAGGCAAAACGGGTCGGTAACTACTTCATGGCCAAACTGGAAAGCCTCAAGCAGCAGTTTGATTTCATCACTGAAGTGAGAGGTCGGGGACTCCTGATAGCCTTGGAGTTTAACCGGGAGATAGGCGACGAGATGGTCTCGACTTGTCTTAACAAAGGCCTATTGGTCAACAGACTAAAGCCCAATGCCCTGCGTTTTATGCCACCCCTCATAATCACCGAGAAAGAGGTGGACGAGGCAGTAGGCATTGTGAAGGATGCATTAGGGGAAGTAGCAAACCCCAAACAATAAGTACGAAATACTAAGCAATACCAGCATCTGAACGAACAAGAGCACTAGGATTTCTAGAGCTGTCTCCCAGCCAGGAGTCCCTCTTTCTGGCATTGCGAGGAACCGAAGGCAAAGGTGAATCCTTCAGCTTCTGAATCTGAGCATCTGAAGTTCGAGTCTGCTTAGGATTTCTCCAGAGGAGATTACGAAATGACGCATAGAGTGATATTGGCTTATAGCGGCGGCCTCGATACGTCTGTGGCCATAAAGTGGCTTGAGCAAAAATATAACTTGAAGGTAGTCACCCTCACGGTCGACATTGGGAATGTGCCCGACCTCCAGGATATCAGACAAAAAGCCCTAAGAGTCGGAGCAGTAAAAGCGATGGTAGCGGATGCCAAGGAGACCTTCATTAAGTCCTATGCATTTCCCGCCCTTCAAGCTGATGCCGTTTATGAGGGGCAATATCCCCTGGCCACCGCTCTGGGGCGCCCTCTCATCGTGCGACTCCTAGTGGAAGCAGCTAAGAAGGAAAGAGCGGAGGCCGTCGCTCACGGCTGCACCGGCAAAGGGAACGACCAGGTAAGAATGGAGGTCGGCATCGCTGCTCTCGCCCCCGAGCTTAAGGTAATAGCCCCGGCCCGGGAGTGGAATATGACCCGGGAGCAAACAATCAAATATGCTCAATCTCATAATATCCCTGTCCCTGTTACCAGAGCCAGCCCTTATTCCATTGACCAGAACTTATGGGGCAGGAGTATTGAATGCGGCGTGCTGGAAGACACCTGGAACGAAGCTCCCGACGATGTCTTCCTGTGGACGAAGTCACCGGAAAAAGCACCAGCCCGGCCTGCTTATCTGGAGATTGGCTTTGAAAAGGGGATACCGGTAAGCCTTAATGGCCTAAAGTTGGGCGCCGTAGCTCTTGTCCAGAAGGTTCATGATCTGGCTGGAAAGCATGGCATAGGCCGGATTGACCATGTTGAGAATAGACTGGTGGGCATAAAGTCAAGGGAGGTTTACGAGGTGCCAGCGGCCACGGTCCTGCTCAAAGCTCATCAGGCTCTCGAGGACCTCGTGCTGACTAAGGAGCAGCTCCGCTTCAAGGCCAGGGTTGCCGCGGAGTACGCCGACCTTGTCTACAACGGGCTATGGTTTACAGGTATGCGTCGGGACTTAACTGCCTATGTGGTAAGCACACAGAGATACGTCACCGGCACCATAAGGGTAAAGCTCTTGAAAGGCAATTGCCAGATAGTAGGCAGGAGGTCGCCTTACTCCCTTTATGACTACAGCCTCGCTACTTACGATAAGGGCGATGCCTTCGACTGGAGTGCTTCGCCCGGCTTTATCCGCGTATGGGGCCTCCCCGTGAGGACCCAAGCGAAGGCGCAGCCGGAGCCCCCAACATAGCCTATGGCACTTGCCACTGGCTCCGCTATTGACCTATAATCAGCTGCCGCGTCGGACTGCGCCAGACAGTTCACCGAGGGACCAGATTAACCATGAACGTTACCGTGCGAAGGTATGAGCATGCCATCGACTACGACCGAGTAGGGCAGTTCTTGGTTGATACCTATAAACCGGGCGATCGGCACGATAACTGGTTACAGCCGCGTTGGTAGTACATGCACTACCACCCATTGTTCGACGACGACTTGAGGATCGCTTTCTCTAATTCGGGCGTTTGCGAGTGCGATGGGGGTATAGTGGCTCTGGTGCACTTCGAACATCGTCCCGGGAAGTACTTCTTTCAGGTTCATCCTGACTTGGCGCATCTCAAGTCGGAGATGGTTGAATATGCCGAGGCAAATCTCAGCGTATCGGCCGGCAGCAAGAAGCGCGAAATCGCGATTTGGGTCAACGACTTCGACTGAAGCTGGAGTCCATTGTCCGTGACCATGGCTACCACCTAGTGGAGGGAGCCAGAGAACCCTGGGCAATCTTCGAGATACAAGACCCATTCCCCGCGATCAGATTGGCAAACGGGTTTCATCTACAGAGCCTTGCAGACGAGAATGACCTCAGCAAACTTCATCGTGTGCTGCACCGTGGCTTCGACCATCCCGGAGAGCCACCCCCGACGGGCTTGCGGGTAGAAAGAGGATGCAATCGGCGCCCAACTACCGGAAGGATTTGAACGTTGTTGCCGTTGCTCCTGATGGCAGATATGCTTCCTACTGTGGAATGTGGCAAGACCATGTTAACAGAGTCGCTTACGTGGAACCGGTCTGCACCGATCCTGACTATCGCCGCATGGGACTGGGCACGGCCGTAGTGCTTGAAGCTATTAGACGTTGCGGCGCAGAGGGAGCAACGACTGCGGTTGATGGCTCCGGGCCATTCTACATGTCCATGGGCTTCAGAAAGCTCTTCGACATCAACCTCTGGGTAAGAGAGTAGTAAGTCTGATCGAAGGGCAGATGCGTTGTCTCATTCGCCTAGCTCTCCTGGGCTCGCTATCGGACTAGGCACTTGGCCGTGCCCTGCCATCAAGTCAGAGGCTACTATATGGGTACCCGCTTGTACCCTGAAATCCGTCATGCGATATCTGTTGGCAACGCCTTCTCGCCATCATCACAGGCAATGTAAGCCTCCGATGATTCCCGCCAGTGTTTTCTTAGTCATTTCGTCCTCCTCGCACAATGAAGATTGTCAGTCTGATTTGCGAAACCTTATCCATTGTCTCTTTTCTGATTACTAAAATGCGCAAGGCTGAAAAAGGTTGCATTGTGCCCTAGTGTTCTGGAGAAATGCTATCTAATGTGCAGCACGCTTGACTGCTACGGTGTCCTTAAGATTCTTGCATGCCCACGATTGTGGAAGTGCGGGTTACCGGATCACAGAACCAGCTTTATTGTTCGATATCCGCAGACATTCGCGGGAGGCATACTAACTGGCAGAAAATGCTAACTCTCAGCCAGTGCGCGATTGACTGCTGCTTCTGCATGGAGTCGAGTACTATTGAAGATGGGCACATCTGCGTCACCGGGATGGATAAGTGAGGGGAGCTCAGTGCAGCCCAGCACAACACCCTCGGCACCCCTCTCCACTAATCTCCCGATGATG
>CAZLAL010000128.1:0-2956 GCA_964557455.1 uncultured Dehalococcoidales bacterium | reverse complement strand
AAGGGGGTGAAATGGCCAAAAAAGTTGACCACATCGGCATCTTAGTCAGCAACCTTGACGAAGCGATAAAGCTCTATAGAGAGTGTTTCGGCGCTGAAGTTGACAAGATTCAAACTCTCCCCGAGCGAGGAGTGAAGGCAGCCATCCTCTCCTTTGGTCAGGGCGCCAATCTGGAATTCCTGGAACCGCTTCCCGACAGCAATATGGCCAAGGTTTTGGAGAAGAGAGGAGAAGGTCTTCACCATATAACATTTGAGGTGGACGATGTAGACGAGGAGCTTAAGCAGCTCTCTAAGAAGAGGATAGAGTTAATTGACCAGAAGGCTCGCCCGGGCTTCGAGGGCATGGTAGCCTTCATCCACCCCAAATCGTTACGGGGCGTGCTTGTTGAGCTTTGTCAGAAAACCTAGGAGGAGCGGACTATGACCAAGACTAGAATTCGTGTTCTGCTTGCCAAGCCCGGCTTGGACGGGCATGACCGGGGTGCCAAAGTGGTAGCCAGGGCATTGCGCGATGCCGGCATGGAAGTAATCTATACTGGTATCCGGCAGACTCCCGAGATGATTGTCGAGGCGGCCATCCAGGAGGACGTTGATGTTGTGGGGTTGAGTATTCTATCGGGAGCTCATTTAGAGCTCTTCCCGGCAATCATGGAAGGCCTGAGAGCAAAAGGCAGAGAAGACATTCTGGTGATCGCCGGGGGCATTATATCTGAGGACGATGTCCCCGCCCTACGACAAATCGGAATAAAAGCTGTATTTGGCCCGGGCACTTCCACACAGGACATCATCGGCTTCATCCAGCAAGAAACAGCTCAGCGCTCAAGAGCTTGAGTGCTGGGCAGCGCCAATAAGGTCAGTCAGATTCTCAATCCCCTCATCCAGCATAAAATGCTCTATGCCCTCCACTACAGTAAGACAGATATCAGGACTGGTCAGGCTGGCTGTGCCAATCTGCACAGCACTTGCTCCAGCCATAATAAACTCCAGGGCATCCTCAGCACAAGCAATGCCGCCGCATCCTATCACAGGAATACGGACTGCCCTGGCTGCCTCGAACACCATATAAAGAGCGACGGGCTTGATAACAGGACCGGACAGCCCGCCTGCAGTATTCGCCAGATGAGGCTTCCTTCGCTTTATGTCAATTGCCATGCCCTTCAATGTGTTAATCAATGATATGGCGTCAGCTCCAGATTCTTCCACGGCTAAGGCGATTTCCTTAATATCGGCAACATTCGGACTCAACTTAACAATAAGTGGTAAGCTGCTGGCAGACTTGACCGCTGAAGTCACCCGAGCAGCCAGCTTGGGATCGACCCCAAATTGCATCCCCCCTGCCGAAATGTTGGGGCAGCTAACATTCAGTTCGATGCCGCTGATGCCGGGCACAGCTTCTAACTTACCGGCCACGGCCACGTATTCCTCTATCGTCTCCCCGGCAATATTCACAATAACAGGCACCCGCCACTTTGCCCATATAGGCGCTTTTTCCCTGACCACTGCATCGACACCGATATTCTCCAGGCCCACCGAATTGAGCAGACCGCCGCTGGTTTCCACCAGGCGCGGCTGGGCATTGCCCTTTTTGGGCGTAAGGGTCGTTCCTTTGCAGATAATGGCACCGAGCTTCTGTATGTCAGTAATTTCAGCGTACTCTACGCCATACCCAGCTACGCCCGAAGCTAGCATGACAGGATTAGGCAAAACCAGTCCGTCAGGATGCCGGGGGGCTATTTGGACGCGAAGGTCCGGCGACTTCTTCATCGCCTGAAACTTTATCACTGCCCGAGGCAAAAAGGAAAGGACTATTCGGGAGCAACAAGCTTTACCTTGCCCCAGACGCCCATCTTGTCGCCCACAATAATGACCACAGCGCGCAGCCCGTCGATACCTTGGGCTTTTTCAATTGCCCCGGGAATATCATCGGCACCGCTGACCATATTGCCCAGCGCTGTGGCAGCGGCATCAGCCAGAGATGCTGAGGGCGAAAGGGCAATGACGGCATCAGCACCGCCCAGGCTTAAAGAATGTCCCACCGTCCCTGAGGACGTGCATATGCCCAGTGGCGTTTCCCTCGGTCTGATTTCCAGGGCAACTTTCCTGGTAAAAGCGGATTGCCCGGCATAAATGCCCACCAGCCTCTTCTTAGCTATCTTCACAAAGATATCACCGCCATTTTCCACAATCACCTCAGGCGAGAAGGCAAGCAGGTCCTTGCCCACCGCTTCAGCAATGGCGCCGGCTACAGCTGCCATGGGCCCAACGCCCGTCAGCCGAGCCACCCTCGCCATCTCTTTCACGATGGACGGTGCTTCAGCCTCAGCCTCATAGGGCTCCAATGTCGTCAGGAAGAGAGGATGATGCCCGATATATGTCTCGAGAGCAGCACGGTGTTTGAGCACGGAATCAAGTGCTTTGTCCTTTAGATTGTGCCGAGCTCGGATGAGTAAGTCTGTCTGCTTTACCGTTAACTCAAAGGAAAGCAGATCGCTGTCCTTAATCCAGTGACGGTAGAAACGCGGCTCCCGCATGGTTGGTGGTCAGAAATACAGTACCATGGCATGAGGAGGACAGGCCTTGACGCACAGCCCGCAGAGAACACACTTATTGTGGTCAAAGAGCACTTTCCTGGTTTCAGGCTCCAGAGCAAAAGCCTCGGCCGGGCAAACTGTGACGCAAGCTCCGCAATGAGTGCACTTGGATTCGTCACGCACGACATCCTGGCTTAACGATTGTATCTCTATCCCACTCTCAGTGAGATATTTGATGCCCTTGTCATAGTTTCTTTGCTCACCGCTCAGCTCCATGACCAGCAGTCCTTCCTGCCCTGGCGATATGGAAGCTTTGAGGATATTGAAGGTGAGGCCGAAATCCTTGACCAGCCGGCAAACAACCGGCTGCCCGGTCACATTGGGCGGGAAGTGAAGCACTATTCTTCGCGAGACATCCATCTT
>CAZLAL010000127.1:0-7434 GCA_964557455.1 uncultured Dehalococcoidales bacterium | reverse complement strand
GATTAGAGCGATGTAGAAAGAAAGGGACGTGAATATGCCCACTAGAAGCACTATCAGCCCCACTAGACCAATAAGGCTGACATAAGCAACCTTTGCATTTTTAGACATACTTTTGCCCCTCCCTTTTCATTCTGCCAGATTCTTCGAGTCACTGTCCATATTACCCAAGATGCCTGCTGGGATCTGTGCTTTGTCTTCAGAACAGACTGATGAACTCACCTTCCTTGCGTCGGAGCGGCTCTCCTTCGGCACACAAACAAAATCGCCAGCCCTATTACCACAAGCACCATAACGCTGTGAATGAACAGCAAATTGACCTGTGCCCCGAAGTCAGCCGCCATAGAATAGTCGTCATCTATGGTGATGTTTGTTGCGGTGGCAGCACAAGTATCAGATTCCAGCCGCCGATATCGCACCAGGGAAACGCTGCCCCAACAGCTCAAAACCTCAATCAGTAAGGCGACCCGTTCACACTCCGCCCGCGCCTATTCGACGCTGCCTTCTTCACCACCGTAATGGGGCACTTCTGCCTGCCACATGAGAATGATTCCCTTCATTATCATTAATCCAGTAGGAAGGACCGAAATAGTCGCTGCATCATTAGTCTATTCTCGTTTGTTGTATAATGGAAGTATATCCGCAGAAAACATGCAGATGGAAATGCTAATCAGCATTGAAAAGCATGAAAATACTCATTGCAAGTGATACCTACTATCCAGATGTCAACGGGGCAGCTTATTTCACATACCGGCTAGCCACAGCACTCGCAAGAAGAGGACACAATGTCTTTGTCATGTGCCCTTCCAGATCGCTCAGAAACACGGTGTCAAATGACAACGAGGTCACGCTATACGGAATTCGCTCCATCCCTATTCTCATATATCGAAACTTCAGAATTTCGCCGCTCTTTGTTTCACGGACGATTAGAGTAGCGCTTAAGGAAATTTCGCCCGACGTCGTCCATATCCAAAATCACTTCCTGATTGGCAAAGAAGCAGTACCCGCAGCGAAGAAATTAGGCATCCCGGTGATGGGCACTAACCACTTCATGCCTGAGAATCTGGTTCACTATCTTCATCTACCAGGAACTGCCGAGAGGTGGCTGCAAAAGTTTGCATGGAGACAATTTGCACAAGTTTTCGAACAGCTTGACTTCGTGACGACACCGACAGAAACAGCAGCAGCATTGCTAAGAAGAGCCGGCCTGAAGAAGGATGTCATACCCATCTCGTGCGGCATTGACCTGGAGAGATTCAAGCCAACCAATGATGGCTCGTACCTAAAGCGAGCTTTAGCTATACCCGCCAATGAGCCTGTGCTCTTATACCTGGGTAGGCTAGATAAAGAAAAGAGAATTGACACAATTTTGCGGGCCTTGCCGCATATTTTGCGCGTCACTAGCGTCCATTTGGTACTAGCCGGCACAGGCAAGGAAAAGCAAAAACTTGAGGAATTAACAGAGAAGCTGGGCATACAAAACGCAGTGACATTTGCCGGCTTTGTTGCCGATAAGGACCTGCAGAACGTCTATCGGATTGCCGATATATTTGTGACCGCAGGCATAGCAGAGTTGCAGAGCATTGTAACGATGGAAGCGATGGCGTCAGGCTTGCCTGTTGTTGCCGTCAACGCGATGGCCTTACCCGAGTTGGTACACGATGGGGAGAATGGTTACCTTTTTGCAGATGGGGACAGCCAAATGCTCGCCGAAAAAGTCGTCGCGATTCTTTCTAATCAGGCACTGCGAGCTGAAATGTCAAAGAAAAGCTTGGACATTATCAGGGAACACGATATCAATAAAACAATAGATAAATATGAATCGATCTACAATGACATCGCCAATCATTGAACATAGACGAGCTAGCTCCCAAGTTTTGGCCCTTGTTGCGCGCTCCTTCTGAAGTCAAACAATGTACGTCTTTCTGGCGCACCGTTGCCAGGGCGCAGCGCCAGTGATGACTCCGGTGTCGACATGGATGAATACAAGCCAAAAATAAACCTGCGCAGGATGGCCCTCGTTATAGTCCTCGCCATTGTTTTGATGGCAATAGCTGGATGGCTTCTGTCTCGTGAAAATTTCTATGAGATGTTTCAAGCTATCAAGACGGCCGACTACTCACTTGTCACATCAGCTATAGCCGTATATTTTGTTAGTCTGGCAATTTGGGCCGGCCGCTGGCAAACGGCGCTTTCTTTCATAGGCTGTAGAATAAGCTTTGCCACTCGTTATCTGATAATTTGCGCAACGGTTTTTCTCAATAATATCACCCCTGGAGCACGCGTCGGTGGCGACCCATTCGGGAGAATTTATATGCTGCGTAAGCTGGAGAACATAAATTACTCTGCCGGCATGGCCTCCTTGATCGGTGAGTTTGCCCTCACTCCCCTGGTTGTGGTCTCGTTTTTGATGGCGGCCTTGCTTCTGCGGTTCGGGAAAGGGTCACTCCAATTGAGCTTGCTTCTTGTGGCGGCATGGGTTTTGGCCGCTCTGGGAACAATCTTTGTTCCCCGCCTCTTCAAGAAGAGAATTGCAGCCAAGGGCATCAGCAGCATTACAGGCAGCGTTCTCGGTTGGTTGGGAAAGCGCAAGAGTGTGCAAGAGACAGCGGAAGGAATTGAGGCCTTGTATTCGAGTACCTACACTATAATGGACAAGTGGCAAAAGGTATTGTTGATAGGCGGCTGGACACTATTAACCGGCGCATTTGATGTCCTTCGCTTATATACCATATTCCTCGCCTTAGGCTATCATCCCTCATTGTCCATACTTCTGGCCGCCTCCTCGCTTCCGATTATCGTTGGTCTTATTCCATTGCTACCCGGAGGCCTGGTCCTCGTTGAAGGCTCATTGATTTCGATGCTCGCTCTTTTCGGTGTTCCTCTAGACGTGGCGATGGCAGCAACGCTGATTGAGCGAGGAATCACGTTTGTCCTCAGCACCATAGTAGGCGCCGGAGTGTTTTCCTATCTAGGAGTCAAGATGGCGGCCAAGCCCGAAGCGCAAAGCTGAACAAGGCACTCAGACTGATCCAAACGCTATCTGCAACATTACGTTGTCCGGGCAGCCCTTAACACACTCGGTTCACTGGACAAGTTATGATTAAAGCGATGCCGAAAGAAAGAGATGTGAATATCCCCACCAGAAGCACTATCAGCCCCACCAGACCAGCAAAGCTGACATAAGCAACCTTTGCGTTTTTGGACATATTCTTGCCCCCCCTTTCATCTCACCAGAGAAGCTTCGAGTCAGCTGCATATTATCACTCGTATTCATTATGAGCACCGCTGTTTACCTCTTACCTCACAAAAACATCCGGGCCATTTTCGTCCACAATCGTCATCGACATCAAAATCTGCGTCAGTCCTGTTGCCTTCTCTTCTCTCCTCAGTCAGCTTCCATTTTTGAGAAGAAGTAGGAGCCCAATGTTGCCAAAGCTATACACAATATGGAAAGAACCATGAAATCGAGCCACAGCGGAAAGGTGGCAACGTCAGCGCCAATAAGAGTGGCTCTCAAACCATCAACGCCGTAGGTGAGAGGGTCAAAATACATTATGTACCTCAACCAGGGCGGCATAGACTGAATAGGGAACAAGGCACCTGACAGGAAGAATATGGGAAAGACTATCAAGTTCATTATTGCCATGAAGCCTTCCAGATTGCCTAATCTGGTGGCAATAATTATGCCAAATCCCGTGAATGCGGCGCAGGTAAGAACCATGACTAACAGGGCCAAGAAGAACCCTGATACACTGGATAATGTCACTCCCATGGCTACGGAAATTCCCACTATAGCGAGGGCTTGAATCATGGCTGTGGTCATGCCGCCCAGGCTCCTGCCCAATATAACGGAAAAACGACTAACAGGAGCCACCAGGACTTCTTTCAGAAAGCCGAATTCCTTGTCCCAGATAACCGATGCCCCGGACATAGTGCCAGCAAATAATAAAGTCATGCCCACTATTCCCGGGGCGAGAAAGTCAAGATAAGCAGCGCCTTCCAGTCCCGGTATCTGCCGGGCAGGCATGAAGCTCATCGGCAATCCCAGAAAAGCAAGAAAGAAGAGGGGCATCAATAACGAACCAACTATTCTGGCCTTTACCCGCAAGAATCTCTTCATCTCCCGCAGCCACATGGTATAGATAGGCAGCGGGTCTATGATTCGCTGGATTTGAATTGCTCTCAAGTTATTTCCTACCTCCACTCCTTCTCATCCAGGCTTTCCATACGTCCATTACGCTTCCTTCCTGCTCCCTTATGTTCTTCCCAGTATAGTATAGAAAGGTATCCTCCAAACTGGGCTTAGACAGCTTGATGGATGATATAACAAGTCCGCGACTATCGGCAAAATCAATGAGCTCGGGTATCCTTTCTTCACCGCCATCGATGCTTAGCTCCAGTGAGCCATCCCGCGCTTCAATCTTTTTTACCCAGCTAAGCTGCCTTAGTGATTCCAGCAGGGTAGCGCCGCTAGACTGAGCTAGTTGCAGTGACATCGAATTTGAGCCCACGGCTTGTTTGAGCTTCTCCGGCGTATCTATGGCCACTATACGGCCATGGTCTATAATGGCTACGCGGTCGCAGAGATAATCCGCTTCCTCCATGTAATGAGTAGTCAGGATTATCGTTGTGCCCTCTTTGCTATTTAGCAACTTGATGTAGTCCCAGAGATTCCTCCTTGCCTGGACATCCAGTCCCAGAGTCGGCTCATCCAGAAACAAAACTCTGGGATGGTTCAGAAATCCCCGGGCGACCTCAAACCTGCGCTGGGTGCCGCCGGAGCACTCGCTAATTATCATATTCTCTCTTCCCTTCAAGTCCATCAACTCCAATACCTCCGCGACCCTCTGCTGCCTAGCCTTCCTGTCCAGATGATACATCCGGGCATGAAAGTCCAGGTTCTCCTTACCCGTCAGGAATGTATCAATAGCCCGGTCCTGAAACACAATACCTATACACTGCCTGACCTCATCCCTTTGCCGGACGATATCATATCCGCAGACGTTGCCCGAGCCTGAAGTCGGATTCAGTATGGTGCAGAGCACCTTTACGGCTGTGGTCTTGCCAGCGCCATTAGGACCGAGGAAGCCAAATACCCGCCCTTCCTCAACATCCAATGTGATATTATCGACGGCGACCAAGCCATCGAATTCTTTGGTCAGGTTTCTAATTTCTATTACGCTATTCATGGGCCTGATCAGGCAGCCTCTTCCCAACATAGTGGAGGAAGACGTCCTCCAGGCTCGGCTTGTGCTCTCCGATCGAAGAAATAACCAACCCGTGCTTCCGTGCCAATCTGACTACCTCCGGTATCTTCATCCCCTTGTTTTCTACGCTTAACTCCAGTTCAGCGTCGTGCCTTGTGACTTTTCTGACCCAGTCAGCTCCACTTAGCAAACCGGCAAACTCGCTGGCCAGAGCCTCCTCGGGAAACTTGACAGAAAGCACGCTACTGCCCAAGGAATCCTTCAACGCTTTAGGTGTATCAACCCTGACAATCCTCCCGCGCTCCAAGATAGCTATCCTGTTGCAGAGATAGTCCGCCTCCTCGACATAATGAGTGTTCAGCAATATAGTGGTACCTGATTCTTCGTTCAACCTCCTGGCGTAATCCCACAATAGTCTTCTAGTCTGCACATCCAAACCCAACGTTGGCTCATCCAGGAAGAGGACTTTGGGAGAATTCAACATTCCTCTGGCTATTTCCAGTCTGCGCTGCATGCCGCCGGAATAGTATTTCACCAACACATCTTGCCTATCCTTCAACTCCACCAAATCCAGCGCTTCAGACAGCTTCTCTTCTCTCAGTTCCTTGGGAAGGTGATACAACCTGGCATGGAAGTCCAAGTTTTCTCTCGCCGTAAGATTGACGTCCAGGCTCAGCTCTTCAAAGACGATGCCCATTGATTCTCTGACCTTATCCCGCTCCTGGATGATGTCATAGCCACAGACGGTAGCTGTCCCGGAGCTGGGATTCAGTGCTGTAGCCAGCATCATGATAGTGCTGGTCTTGCCGGCTCCATTGGCGCCGAGAAAGCCAAAAACCTCACCCTCTTCGATTTCGAATGAGATATGGTCTACCGCAACAAGACGGCCGAAAATCTTGGTTAGCTTGTCAGCTCTTATCGCCTTCACTGCCCCCTCTATTCCCAAGCACAAGCTCTTTGCCCAGGCGATACGCATCCTCCACAGCCTCAGGATGCTCTCTGATTTGACCTCTGTTATCAACTCCCCTGACGAGCAAATCGCCAAAATACTGCACACCTACAGCATCAAAGAAATACTTTACCGTGAGCACTGAGCCATCAAAGAGCTTCTTGCCCCCGGTGGCGCCTACCGAGATGAACGCTCCCCTTCGCTCTCTCTTATCTTCCTTGCCCATGCCCAGCACATGCCTGCCTACCCAGAGTGCCTGGCACCTATCTACCACGGCCTTAGCCTGGGCAGTGATGCCATAGAAGAATATCGGTGAGGCAAAGATGATATGGTCCGCTTCCAAAAGCTTCTTGTAGAGCGATTGCATATCATCCTTGATGGCACAATCACCATCCTTGAGACAGGCATATATCTCCAGACAAGGCGAGATTTTAAGCCTTGAGACCAGCACCTTCTCGACCTCGGCTCCAGCCTCTCTGGCACCCTCCAGCGCCTTATCAAGAAGGATGTCGGTATTACTCTGTTTTCTGGGGCTGCCCATAATGCCCAATACTCTCATATCTTCCTCACTATTATAACGCTTCGAACCTAAATAATCAGGCACAGACTCTTTAAGCCGCGACCGGGGCGAAGCGACGAATGAACACAACGCCAATGCTATTGTAGGCCATACTAATGTCTCAATAGCTGAGGCATCTACTGGAGGAGGAAATGCCTGCTCAAGGAGCCCTGACTCAATTCCAGACACCCGACATAGGCTCACTGTATCTGTCTCGGCTGGGTTGTTGATTGAATGGCAAAGGGAAAATCACGAATAGCGTCCGAGTAGTTTGCTAGCGCTGACGAGTAGTCGCAAACCCTCTTAACCGGGGATAGCTCTTAAGAGGAACGCCAGCTTAATCAGCCCGGTTAGGCGATGGCGACAGTATCACTCAAGTCTTCAGTGATATTCGCCGTTTATCCCCGCGAGATGCGTCCCACTATTTTCCGCGCGACGTTGTATTACCTGAGAGGCTTATTCGCAGTTTTCGCGGTTTGCCATTGGCAGCAGCCGTGTCAGGTACGACCTCCTCCACATGGGACACCGCGGGAATTCGCTTTAGCACATCAACGATATTAATGGGCTTATGCAGAAAGACCAGAATTGAAGGCGTATCAACCTGCGGTACAATCATCTCGGTATTTGCAACTTCGGGTAATTGGTCAAGAGTGGATACGACTTCCATAATTTTGGATATATCAAACGGAGCCAAGATTTCCAGTTCCCATTGTGGCTTG
>CAZLAL010000126.1:0-2870 GCA_964557455.1 uncultured Dehalococcoidales bacterium | reverse complement strand
GGGCATCCCGCTGAAGGGGAAAAATGCCATGGGCGCCACTATACCGATATTGATACCAACGTTCCCGCTTCTGACTTTGTACTTGAATTCTCGAGCGTTGGCTCCACTCGAGGTAAAGATAGCATCGGCATTATGGAATGGATTGTCGTTACATATTCCAATGGCTTCATCAAGGGTTCTCACACGGATAATACCCATGGTCGGACCGAATATCTCCTCGTTGACTATCTTCATTCCGGGTTTCACGTTTTCTATGATGGTTGGTCCCAGGAAACAGGTATCAGGATAGTTTCCTTTAATCTTGAAACCAGTCCTGCCATCAAGTAAGATCTTGGCGCCTTCTTTAGTGCCACTACTGATATATGACAGTATTTTCTTCTTTTTCTCGGGATCATGGACAGGACCCATCTGAACTTCCTCATCAAGACCATTACCAATTACAATCTTCTTGGCTGTCTCTACTACGCCGGTGATAAACTCCTTGTAGAAACGGTCGTCATCGCCGACGACAATGGTATTCTGCCCGGATAGGCAGCGTTGTCCTGCATTACCGAAGAACGATGTCATCAGCGCGGGTATAGTCGCTTTCAGATTGCAGTCCGGCATGATTACCATAAAATTTGAGGCTCCGCCCTGAGCAATAACTCGCTTGCCGGTGGCGCCACACCTAGGGTAGATAACGTTCTTGGCGGTAGCGGTCGAGCCGACAAAAGTGATACCCTCAATATCCGGGTGGTCTAGCATTCCGTTGACCACCGTTCTTCCACCATTCACTACATTCCAGACGCCCGGAGGAAAGCCTGCTTCATCCACAAGTTCGGCAATTTTCATCTGGCTTAGGGGTACCTCGCTGGATGGCTTGATTACGACGCAGTTCCCAGTCGCGACGGCATAAGGTGCTGACCAGAGCGGAATCATGAACGGGAAGTTGAAAGGTCCGATGATACCAAATACGCCGAGCGGCGTAGGTATAAGATATTCGTCAATGCCCGATGCGATATCCTCAGAATTGTAGCCTTGCATTAGGGTGGGAATGCCGCAGGCCACTTCCACATTTTCAATGCCCCGCCTGGTCTCACCTCTAGATTCATCAATCGTCTTCCCATGCTCCTGAGTTTGCACCCTGCTCAATTCTTCAAAATTTTCCTCAAGCAACTCCTCTAAGCGAAACAGGTATCTGGCCCGAGCCACCGGCGGAGTCCTCCGCCAATCGGGGAAAGCCGCTTTGGCCGCTTCAACTGCGCTGTCAATCTCTTCCTTCGTTGAAATCGGTACTCTGGCAATCACTTCACCGTTGACTGGATTCACCACATCCTGAGTCTCGCGTTGAGACTCAACCCACAACCCATCAATGTAGTTTTTGACTTCCACTGTCTCTTTTATTGGTTCTTCTAAAATAGCCATCCTTACCTTCCTGATTTGTTTTGTTCATTATACATTAACCTCATAGATAGCGTCCGGTCAAGTGGCATAGATTACCGGTGCTCTTCTCTGTGCGCCATCAATTTCTGCAGCCCTCAGTATTAGCTGTATTTCTCAATACTGCTATTGACAGATACCAAGGAAATTCTTATCATTACGTGGGTTGAGTTGCCTTTTCTGTAACTACCAAAACAGTTAATCAGTAGCCTTGAAGGGATTGTGGCACTCGGTTTAAGACGTTTTCGAATTCTATAGATTGTCGCTCTAATCGGTACAGGGAAATAGCACTGAAACTGAGACACAATCAGTTCAATAATAACAGTGCGGGAGATTGAGAATTGAATGTGAAAGCGAGTAGCAATCTGACCACGATAATAGACAAAGAAAGGGTCATCAAGGCAGGCAAGGTCCTTGGCAGGTACTCTCATGATAACAGCTTTGCCTTGCCCATGCGGCCACGCTCAATTGTGCAACCCCGTAATCTAGATGATGTGCAAAAGGTTGTGAAGTGGGCCAACGAAACGAAAACGCCATTGGTGCCAGTGAGTTCAGGTGAGCCGCACTTTCGTGGTGATACCGTGCCCAGCGTGCCGGAGGCGGTCATCGTCGACCTGCGGCTCATGGACAAAATCATCAGGATCGACCGCAGAAATAGGATGACGATAATCGAGCCGGGAGTGACTTACCCCCAGTTGCAGCCGGCTTTGGCTAAAGAGGGCTTGAGACTGTCCACGCCACTGCTCCCCCGCCGGTCAAAGTCAGTGGTCACCAGTCTGCTGGAGAGAGAGCCGACGCTGGTACCCAAGTACAGCTACACGCTGCTTGAGCCCTTGAGATGTCTGCAAGTAGTCTGGGGCAATGGCGAGATGCTGCAGACTGGCGAGGCGGGCGGCTATTACCCTACGCTTGAGCAGCAATGGGGAATGGGTCTGGCCCAGGTGTTCTCGGGAGGTCCCGGTCAGGTGGACTATTACCGACTTGTTTCCGGTGCTCAGGGAAGTATGGGGATCGTAACCTGGGCATCGGTAAAATGTGAGATTCTGCCCAAGGTACACAAGTTCTTCTTTATACCGGCGGATAATCTGAGAGACCTGATACAGTGCGCTTATCGGCTGCTCCGAGTCAGGCTGGGGGATGAATTCTTCATATTGAATAGTGTTAACCTGGCTAGTATCATAGCTAGGGATGCTCGGGGAATACAAGCCCTGAAAAGTGCACTGCCACCCTGGGTCATCATAATGGGAATTGCCGGACGTGACCTTTTCCCCGAGGAAAGGGTCGACTTCCAGGAAAAGGACAGCCGGGACATTGCGCAACAGTTCGGCTTGCAATTACTGCCAGCGGTGTCCGGCATAAGGGGTGCAGACGTGATGTCAGCCGTACTCAATCCGTCTCCACCGACCTACTGGAAACTAGCTTACAAGGGTGCCTGTCAGGACATTTTTTTC
>CAZLAL010000125.1:0-9195 GCA_964557455.1 uncultured Dehalococcoidales bacterium | reverse complement strand
GGAGAATCTGCTGATAAGCAAATTCACATGGTCTTCCGCAATCCGAGGCGTTGTGAATTGCCCTGTCCTGATGAACGCGACTATGAAGTCAGCCCCTTTCCAGCTTGATAATATGGCGAATGTCCTGGCTACGCCCTCAGGGTTGACCATAGCCTGTGAGTAATCCACTGGATTGCGCAGGATATTGCCCGCGATGGGGGTGAACTCCCGTATCTGGGCGACTATTTCTGGCGGGAGTGGAGGGACTCTCAGCCCTCTTCTTTCGAACTCGTCAGTGATCAAGACGCTTGCTCCACCCCCAGCACCAAATAATACCGCGTTCCTGCCTCTCGGCACCGGCAGGAACATAAGCGTAACCAGTACATCGATCATTTCCTCAATGCTATCGACACTAATGATTCCTAATTGCTTGCAGAGAGCATCCCAGGTGGCCTGGCTTCCCGCAAGGGCCGCAGTATGGCCGGCAGCTGCTCGAGCCCCTCCCTCGGTAGCGCCTCCCTTAAGCAGTATCACTGGCTTCTCCCTTGTTGCCTCCTCCAGGGCTCTGCGGAGTCGCCTTCCATCTTTAATCCCCTCAATGTAGAGGGCTATTATCTTGGTATCTGCATCGTAGGTAAGGTATTCGAGTAAATCGCTTTCATTGATATCACGTGCGTTGCCGTAGCTTATGACTTTGCTAAAGCGGATGCCGCGCAGCGCCGCCTGCCGGACCAGATAGATGGAATTGCCGCCGCTCTGACTGATGACTCCTACCGGGCCGCTTTCTCTGGGAAAGGCCGCACTGTAGGACATACGTGACTTGGGGCAGTAAATGCCCATGCAATTAGGGCCGAGAATCCTGATTCCTTTCTTCCGGGCGATTTCTATCAGTTCAGATTCTAGCTTTATTCCTTGTTCCTCACCGGTCTCACCAAAGCCTGCTGTGCAGAAGTGAATCGCTCGTACGCCCTTTTCGGCACATTCTTCCACAAGTTGGGGGGCAATCCTGGCGTTAACCAGGCCGATTACATAGTCGATATTACCGGGGACATCTTTAAGACTGGTGTAAATCTTGTGACCTCTGAGCTCCCCTCCCTTAGGATTGACGAGATAGAGGGGGCGGTCGAACTCCGTCTCAATGAGGCCCTCCAGGAAAGTGAGTGTCCAGTGCCATGTCTCGGCGGTTGTGATGCCAACAAGGGCTATCGAATTAGGATGGAAGAGAAAGTCCAAATTATCCTGATGCGTGTTTGTCATACTCCTTACCCAACGATACTTTATTATCTGAGTCGCTGCTGAGCCAGCTTCAATGCCAAAAAGCAGCACAGCTATAATGATGTGCGGCTGACGACTCCCAGTATCAACTTTCTTGAGATTGCCATGCTACCTGATGCTATCTGAAAGGACACGTATGGCTACCTCCGCCGAAGTATAGCAGAGAGTATCTGCGTTGTAAATCTTACTTTGAGCTTGGATAGCTTCGGTGTGCGGGCTAGTCCACAGGTTTTCAAGAAGCATGTTTGATAGCTTAATTTGATGGGGTAGCAAAGATATGGTAGATTATCTGGATTTTGAGGAGAGCAGACGATTACGTAGTGATTTTGCCAGAGCTCAACAGTAACGCAGTCTGAGAATCTCTCAATTAGCATTGCAGTTAGGAGGCTTGTATTGGAATCAGGGAAATTCGAGTATATCTTCAGCCCGAGAACGGTAGCTGTAATAGGGGCTTCCAGCAGCGACGGCTTCTCGCAGGCTCTAATGGGCACAAAGCTCAGAGACAATGTGTTCTTGGTTAACCCCAAATACCAGGAACTCCAGGGCAAGAGATGCTATGCGAGCATACTGGATATAGAGGAAGACATTGACTATGTTGTTATAGCAGTGCCGGCCTTACTCGTCCCCACAGTGTTGCGTGAATGCATACAAAAGGGTGTGAAAGCCGTCCATGTTTTTACGGCCGGTTTCAGTGAAACAGGAGCTGAAGAAAGAAAAACACTGGAAGACGAAGTGCGGCAGATAGCGAGGGGTAAGGTTAGCCTGATTGGCCCTAACTGCATGGGAATATCTTGCCCCAAGTCTGGCTTAGCTTTTACTCCGGACGTCTCAACTGAAGAGGGTCCAGTTGCAGTGATTTCACAAAGCGGTACCTTTGCTGAGCAGTTCCTGTCCGTGGGGAAGCTAAGAAATGTGAAGTTCAGCAAAGTTATCAGCTACGGGAATGCCGTAGACCTGGACTGTCCTGATTTTTTGGAATACCTGGCACATGACTCCGAAACTGAGGTCATAGCTTTATATATGGAAGGGACAAAAGACGGTCATCGTCTAAAGGCAGCCATGACCGAAGCTGCGAAACTGAAGCCGGTAGTTGCGCTTAAAGGAGGAGTAACGGAGCACGGCCGAAGGGCGGCATCTTCTCACACAGGCTCATTAGCTGGTTCACCGGAAGTCTGGAGTTCGCTTTTCAGGCAGGCCGGGGTAATCCAGGTGGACGACTTTGACGAACTGCTGAATACCACCCTGGCATTGTCCTGCGTTCGCCTGCCATTGGGGAAGGGGACGGCCATTATTACCAACTCCGGTGGTTTCAGCGTGCTTGAAACTGATTTGTGTGTAAAGGCAGGGCTGGAAGTCCCTCGATTCACAAATGAGACGATGGTCGAATTGCGCAAAATAGTGCCTGTGGCGGGAACAAGCATAAACAATCCCCTGGATGCCTGGCCAATATTTTATAACGTACCTGGAACAACAGGGACACTGTCAGATGCTCTAAGAACCTTATCTCACGATGAAAATATCAGTTCAATAGTGCTGCATTTTGATGAAGTGCGTTACCTGCGGCACGTGCTTGGAGAAGCAACGGAAGGATTTCTCAGGGAGCTTGTCGAAATGATGGTTCAGGGGTGCAGATACGCTCGTGATGAAATGGGCAAGGCGGTAATGATTTGCGTTTCACTCGATGCATATTCGGATGATGAAGTGGATAGGAAATATCACTTATTCGCTAAGAGGGCTTTTGAAAGCGAGGAATTCCCTGTGTACCCCTCGCTGGGCGCCTCAATCAAGGCTCTTTCTAACCTATATAGATACAGGGTGCAGCGCGACACCTCAGCCCTGCCAATTCCTGTCGAATAGACTAGCTGCAACCCAGAATTGCTGGCCGGCCAGACATATACCGAATGCTCGCTGAACCCAGCAACTCCTCGAAGGCGAGGGTCAACAAGCTATTTACTGTGGGCCGAGATTTCAGGCTAGCCCTATTTTCTGCGCCACTATCTCCCTGTGGAAGTCAGTGCCGCCAAAGGCAATATCTGCAGCCTTGCTTCTACGGTAATAAAACGGTATGTCATGGTCAGAACTGGTGGCGATTCCACCATGTAGTCTCACAGCCCACTTTGCGACATCCTTGTAGACCTCGTTGAGGTAGGCCTTTGTCATAGAAGCCTCTTTGGCACAGGGCAGTCCCTCCGATTCCATCCAGGCTGTCTCATACACCAAGTAACGGCTGGTTTGCATTGCCGTCCACATATCAGCCATCTTGTGTTGAAGTGCCTGGAAGGCGCCTATAGGCCTGTCATATTGGACCCTCTCCTTGGAATAAGCCACAGTCATTTCTACACAGGTTCCTATAGCACCCAGAGACTCGGCAGCCTTAGCGATGGCACCTTTCCGCAGCATCATTTCCACGATGGGCCATCCCTCGTCTACCTTACCAAGGATATTTTTCTTGGGTACATTGACATCCTTAAAACGCACTTCGCACAGCTTGTCTGCGGCGATGGTGGGCATTACCTCCCAGCTTATTCCAGGAGTCTTGGAGTCGACAATGAGCAGCGTGATTCCCTTCTCGGGCCGGGCCTCAGTTTTTGTCCTTGTAACGCAGAGCAAGTAGTCCGCAACATGGGCCATTTCCACGAAAAGCTTTGTGCCGTTTATTACGAAGTTGTCACCTTTCGCTGTCGCCTTAACGGCGATTCCAGAAGCATCGAAGACGCCCTCGCTTTCGAGGAAAGCCGGGGTTACAATTAGCTGTCCTTGAGCTATCTTGGGAAGGAATTCCTTTTTCTGTTCTTCGGTTCCCGCCTCGAGTATGGGGAAGGTGCTGACTATTGTGGCTATTAGCGGGCCAGGGAGAATATTTCTGCCCACTTCTTCCAGGAGAACAACCAGGTCCTGGAAGGTATAACCCATTCCCCCGTATTCTTCAGGTATGATCAGGCCCATCCAGCCTAGCTCGGCCACCTTCTTCCAGAGTTCGGGAGAGTATCCTTTCTCACTTTTTTCGAGTTCTCTGACCAGAGTCTTGGGGCACTCTGTAGTAAGAAAATCGTGTGCCATCTTCTTCAATATCTCTTGTGTTTCAGTGAATCTCAGGTCCATGATTCCTCCTTATCAAAGCGTGGTTTATTTCATCCGGGGTAAGCCGAGGCCGTACCAGGCCATGATATTCCTCTGTATCTCGTTTGTCCCCATTGATACGCTCGTTATGAAATGTTCGTGGTACATCCTCTCCCATAACCCACCCAAGGGAGCCCATCGGGAAGTCTTGACCTGGCCATAGGGGCCCAAGATGTCCGTAGCCAGAAAAGCCATACGCTCGCCCAGTTCGCTGTAGAAAATCTTGCCTGCCCCGGCATCCATCAGGGACATTTCGTTTCTGTTCTGTAAGTCAGCAACACGGTACGCCAGGGCGCGGGCTGCCTCTAATTCACAGGCTGTTTGAGCCAGTCGATTACGGATAACAGGGTCCTTGGCCAGCGGCTGGCCATGTCGTTTGGTTTCATTGCAGAATTTCACCAGATCTTCTAGGCTGCGGATCATCGTCATGATTATGTCTATACCGGATCTTTCGAAACCGGCCAGAAGATTCACAACAGCCCAGCCCTCATGTTCCTGGCCGACAATATTCTTGGCTGGCACGTGAACATCGTCGAAATAAACCTCACAATAGGGAGCGTGACCATCTAGGTAAGGGATTCGCCTTATTGTGATGCCGGGCGTCTTCATATCAAATAGAATGAAGGTCAGATTGTGGTGCTTTCGGCCGGCCGGGTCTGTCTTATATACCCCAAAGCCCCAATCACCTTTGTGAGCGCCGGTGTTCCAGGTCTTCTGACCATTTATAACATACTCGTCGCCCTGTTTTATTGCTGTTGTAGTCAAGGAGGCAAGGTCTGAGCCGGCATTGGGTTCGCTCCATAGCTCGCACCACATTACATCTGCCCGCGCAATAGGTGGCAGAAATTCTCTCTTTATTTCTTCAGTTGCGGCCTGCAACAGGGTTGGGCCAAGCATCTGTACTCCAAAAATATCTACTCCGGGAACGTCATAGTAGCCTCTGGCTTCAGAAAAGAGGACCTTGTCCATCATGTCGCCCTTGCCGCCATATTCGGCCGGCCAGCCAAGGGCAAGCCATCCCTTCTTGGCAAATTCTTTGGCACAATACAGGTTGTATTGCCAAGCCTCCTCATCTTCGTAAATGGTCTCAAATCCCATATAGGTTGGCGGCTTCTTTTTTTCCAGTTCTTTGCATACGTTATTGAACTCCTGTTTGCGGGCTTTTTGTTCGTCCGTAAGCGAAAGGTCCATGCGTACCTCCTTTGAGTTTAATAATTTATTGGCTGGGCTGCTCGAATCGCCGCCCTATTTTAGATGGTGCGGAAGGATTTGTCAAAGGGTTGTGCCATCGTAGCTCACTAGAAACCCTGCGTCTCCCAACCTGGTGCGCTCAGAGTGCTGAACATGCTATGGTAGAGCCCCTTCTTGGCCAGCAGCTCGTCATGAGTGCCGGTCTCAACGATTCTTCCTTGATCCATGACGATAATACGGTCGGCATTAGTCACAGTGGACAGGCGATGGGCGATGATGAGGCAGGTGCGCCCCTTCATGAGACGCCGCAGCGACTTCTGCATGAGACGTTCAGCATTGGTATCAACGCTGGAGGTTGCTTCGTCCAGCACCAGGATGGGTGGATTGGCCAGGATTGCCCGGGCCAAGCAGACCAGCTGGCGCTGTCCGGCGCTGAGGTTTTCGCCCCTCTCGCCTACCTGGGTGTTGTAGCCTCGCTCGAGATGGGAGATGAAGTCGTGAGCACGGGCTGTTTTGGCAGCCTCTATCACCTTCTCGCGGCTGGCTTCCAGGCGTCCATAGTGGATGTTCTCCTCTATGGTGCCGGAAAAGAGGAATGGGTCCTGAGTCACGACGCCTATCTGACGCCTCAGCGACTGCTGCGTGACTGAGTTCACGTTATAGCCATCGATGATCACCTCACCCTCGTCAACTTCGTAGAAGCGCGTTATCAGGTTGGCCAAGCTGCTCTTGCCCGCCCCGGTACGACCCACTATGGCCACTGTCTCTCCGGGATTGACGGTCAAGTTTATGTCGTGCAGGATCTCAACGCCGGGCGTATAACCGAAGTTGACTGCTTTGAATCTGATCTCCTTTGCAGGGGGCAAATCAACTGCCTGGGGGTCATCTCTTATCTCGGGTTCTACGTCAAGTAGTTCAAAGATGCGTGCTCCCGATGCCATAGCCCGCTGGATTTCAACATACTCCATAGCGAGTTCAAGTACTGGTTCAAAGAAGCGCCGCACATAGAGCATAAACGCTACCAGCACACCGGCGGTCATCTGCCCCGCCAGCACCTGACGTCCACCGAAGTAGATAACCAAGGCTGTCCCGAGCGCAGTTAGTAGTTCAACCATGGGCCACATGGCCGCCTGCAGCCTGGCGGCCCTTACGTTGGCACTGTAGTGTTCCCTGTTTACATGTTCGAATTGCTCGGAGTTGAGTTCTTCGCGGCTCAGGCTCTGGGTGACTCGCACGCCGGCTATCCCTTCCTGAAGCTGAGCGTTGACGGTAGCAATAGCGCGCCGTACTTTGATGAAGGCCTGACGGGCATAACTCTGCCATATGAACGCCACTACGGCTAGCGGTGGCACGACGCTAAGTGTGAGCAGGGCCAGGCGGGTGTTTATTATCAGCATGATGCAGGCTATCGCTACCAGCGTCACGGCACTGAAAACGACGTTGAGTATGTCGGTGGCCAGCAGTTCCTGTATCTGCTGCACGTCATTCTGCATGCGGGACATGATTCTCCCCACTTTGTTCTGATCAAAGAACCTGAGCGAGAGCCGCTGCAGGTGGTCAAACATCTCCGTGCGCACCCTGTACAGTATCTTCTGCCCCACATAGCCCAGGAACAGCTCTTCCAGGTAGCGACCTCCCCAGCCCAGAGCCACCACAGCCACAACGAAGAGGACGCCAATATTGAGCCTGGCTGGGTCACCACTGCCTGTAAGCGCGTCAGTGGCTATCCCTACCAGCACGGGCAGAGCTACCGTAGAGACGGAACGCAGTACCATGCCGAGGATGCCCAGTGTCAGATCTGACCTGATGGGCCCGAGGTATTTGACCAGTCGCCGTATAACCTGGGAGTCGTATACCTTGCCCATCACCTTATCTGCATCGAAGGTGCTGGGAAGTTGCCCTCCCCCGGGTCTAGCGCTATCTTGATGTGTGCTCAACTCTTGTTAATACCTCCCTGCATGTCTGAGCTGTGTTGAGTCACGGAATCCTCCCCGGGTGCTTGGGCAGCGGAGAGTTGTGACTCGTATATTTGCCGATAGAGGCCGTTCCTGGCCATGAGTTCGCTATGCGTGCCTCGTTCCACGACCTCGCCATTCTCAAGCACCAGGATCAGGTCTGCGTTTCTGACAATCGGCAGGCGATGAGTGATGATGAAAGTTGTGCGTTCCTTGATCACCGCATTCAGAGCGCGGCGGATAAGGTGTTCCGTCCCGGCATCTACACTGGAGGTAGAATCATCCAGAATAAGGATACGGGGGTTAATGAGCAAGGTACGGGCGATAGTCAGACGTTGTTTCTCACCGCCTGAGAGGGTGACACCTCGCTCGCCCACCCAAGTATCATAGCCATCAGGTAGACTCTGGATGAAATCATGAAGCTGGGCTGCCTTGGCAGCAGACGCTATGCGCTCCATGTCAGCGTTGACGGCGCCGTAGGCGATATTGTCCCGGATCGTAGCCGAGAACAAGAAGGTATCCTGCTGTACTATGCCGACGTTCCTGCGCAATGAGTCCAGGGTCACATCGCGGATGTCGATGTCATCGATGGTGATCCTTCCTGCGCTTACATCGTAGAATCTGGGGATAAGGTGAGCAATCGTACTCTTGCCGCTGCCTAGGCTTCCCACCAGTGCCACCAGTTCTCCCGGCTGCACGCTGAAGCTGACGTTCTTAAGCGCAGGAGTGGTCGGATCATAGCTGAAACTCACGTTTTCAAAAGTGACTGCTGCCTTGACTCCGTCCAGTTCAATAGCGCCAGGTTTCTCCTTGACTGCTGATTCAGTATCCAGTATCTCGAGAATCCGTTGTCCGGCCGAGATAGTGCGGGTGAAAATATTCGTGAGGAACCCGAGTCGGCGCACCGGCATCGACATCATGGTCAGGTAGAAGATGAACTGGGTCAGTTCGCCAATGGTCAGGTTGCCGGCGATGACCTGTTGTCCACCATACCACAGGATGAGAGCTAAAGGTATGGTTACCAAAAACACCATAAGCGATATGTTAAAGGCTCTCTTGTGGGTAGCGACCATGTGTTGCTCGTACAGCACTTCCGCATGTGTCGAGAACTTGCGGCTTTCCTCCTGCTCCCGTGCGAAGGATCTCACCGTTCTCACCCCGGTGAGATTCTCCTCCAGAATGGTGCCCAGTCGGGCCATCAACTCCTGGATCTTCAGCCAGATAGGGCGCAGAAGCCTGGCGACCACAACTGCTCGCCAGCCGACGGCAGCCAAGAAAGCCACGGTCAGCAGGGCCAGGAACCAGTCCAGCCGGACCAAGAGAAAGGAGATGGCAACGAAGAGGACGGCTATTTGCAGCAGACCTAGCAGGCCCCTGCCGAAGAAAATACGTATTGCCTCGACATCCGCGGTGCCCCGCGACATAAGCTCTCCCGTCTGAGCCTGGTCGTGGAAGGCAAAGCTCAGTCGCTGGAGCTTGTTGTACAGAGCATTTCTGATATCATAGGTTGTCTTCTGCGATACTACCTCACTCAGGTAGCTGTTGCCAAAGGCAGACAACCCTCTCAGTGCGCCCGCAACAACTACGGCAATGCCTAGCCATATAAGGTCTCCGTGCACACCTTCGCCAAGAACAGTATCAACCGCGCGGCTAATCAGCTGGGGTATGATGAGGA
>CAZLAL010000124.1:0-5665 GCA_964557455.1 uncultured Dehalococcoidales bacterium | reverse complement strand
GAAGGTATTTGCGGTTGCCGGGGGTCTGACAAATTATAAAAAGTTCTGCCCGGAAATGAAGCTCGAGGAGCAAGTGATGGTGGCATTCCGGCAGATGCTAGAGAATAATGATTTGAAGGTCTCTCCGGCAGAGATCAAGGGGTTAATCAACTTCATCGCTTGTGGTGAGTTTGCCGACCACTTTCAGGACCAGCTTCTGTGTGAAGCCAAGGTGACTGACTATCTAGGCCTTGACCCGATGTACAATGTAGGTGTTAAGACTGGTGGAGCTACTGGTGGTTCCACAGTGCTGACAGCCGCTATGGCTATAGCCAGTGGATATGCTAATGTGGCGTTAGCAGTGGGGTGGGAGCGCATGTCTGAGGTGGACACACGGACAGGCAACTACTACATTGCCAATGCTGCCTGTAAGGACTTTGAGACCAGGCTTTCCCGCATTTATGCTGCCTACTATGCTCCTATGGCTGTTCGTTTCGCGTGGGCTTACAATCTCTCCGAGGAGACCCGAGCCAAGGTGGCAGTCAAGAATCACCTATATGCTTATTACTCGCCGTATAGCCAGCAGCCAGGCAAATACACAGTTCAGGACGTGCTCAACAGCCCGATGTCGACGTACCCGTTACGTTTTCTGGAGTGCTGCGCTATGACGGATGGTGCCGCCGCCATGCTGCTTTGCGATGAGGAGACTGCCTACAAGTTGACCGATAGACCCTGCGAGCTTTTCATAGCTGGAGGCAGTCATACTCTGAGAGTGGCGGATCGGCGCGACATGGAGATACCATTGCTGCCACATGAGACGCCCGATATGTATAAGGGCCTGCACAAGAAAGAGGGGCAACGCTGGCCGGGATTCGAAAGCTTTGCGGCGGCACGATTTGCTGCCTATTTTGCCTATGGAATGGCCGGCATCAAGAACCCGCTTGAAGAGCTTGACCTCGTAGAATTGCATGACGCGTTTACCATAAGTGACATCCAGACTTATGGGGATATCGGGCTCCGTCCCTACGGGCAGGAACCTGATTACATTGAATCGGGAGATGCTTATTTTGGAGGCAAATGTCCAGCCAATTTGTCGGGAGGCTTGATAGGCACCATGCATGCTGTGGGAGCAACCGGCATCTTCTCAGGAGTTGAGTGCCTCTGGCAACTACAAGGCAAATATGACAAGTTCCATGGGGACCCCAAGATCTGGGAGGCTTTTGGCAAGAAGAAGCCCGAAGACTGGAGGAGCCTTCAGGTTCCCAATGCTAAGCAGGCACTGTGGATATCTCATGCAGGTGTTGGGTCACATGTGACAGCAGGTATTCTGAGGAAAGCTTTTTAAAGGAGGAAGACCATGGCATCAAAGAGAAGGACAATCAAATATATCGGGAAACCGGCGAAAGTGCTTCAGTCGGAACCAGCCCTGGTGATAGAGTGGCCAAAAGAACTGGTGCACAGGCATACTTATGGAAAACTTTCGCCGTTCTTTAGAGCTCTGGCAGAAGGCAGATTACTAGCCACCAGGTGCACCAATCCGGAATGTGGAGAGCACAGGCTATGGCTTCCGCCGAGGGCTGACTGTCCGGACTGCAATCAGCCCATGACCTGGGAAGAGTTGCCACAGCCAGTCATTGGCACGGTGCACACCTATGCGCGTGTTGAGTACGCTGGCACTGGCATAGAACTCGCAACTCCCTATTTCCAGATTGATGTTGAGATACCTGGCGTCTGCACCATATTCAAGGGCTATCTGCAATACGGAACACCTGAGATAGGAATGAAAGTGCAGGCTCGCTTCCGCACTGAGAATCCCACCAACACAATTCTGGATATATACTGGGTTCCTTTAGCTGATGATCTAAAGGCCGGGCAGTAGATGGGTAACTGATAGCGAGCTGACTGGGATAGACACCGAACTGGCAGGAGAGAGACGGCATGGGCAAGTTAATTTGGGAACCGACGGAAGAGCGGAGGAGGAATGCGAATATAACGGCTTTTGAACAGTTTGTTAACAAGAGATATAAGAAGAACTTTCGTTACTATAGAGAGCTTTATGATTGGTCTGTAGAAGAGATACCGGATTTTTGGGCTGCTGTGTGGGATTTTGTTGAGGTGAGGGCTTCGAAACGTTACGAAATGGTTGTTGATGATGTGGGTAAGATGCCGGGCGCCAAATGGTTTGCTGGAGCAAGATTGAACTTCGCCGAGAATTTGCTGAGGTACAGGGATAACAAGGCAGCCTTTCTGTTTTTAGGGGAGACTCAGAAATCAGCCAGCATGAGCTATGGCGAGCTTTATAACGCTGTGGCACGGCTGGCAGAATCTCTTCGAGAAATGGGGCTCAAGCCTGGAGACCATGTAGCTGCCTATATGCCCAATTTGATGGAGACAGCCATAGCGATGCTTGCTACCACGAGTATCGGTGCCGTCTGGGCTTCCTGTGCCACGGACATCGGTCCTGGAGCAGCGATTGACCGCTTTGCTCAAATTGAACCGAAGCTTTTGTTTACCGTTGATGGCTATTTCTACAAGGGGAAGGCGTTCGATTCTCTTTCCAGCGTTGCGCAAATCGTAAATGGGATACCTACTATTGAGAGGGTTGTAGTATTCGGCTACAAGGAAGAAAAGCCTGATATCAGCCATATTCGTAACTCTGTGCACTATGACGATTTTCTGTCCACAGGTACGCCGGAACTTCGGTTTGAACAATTGCCTCCAGATCATCCTGTCTTCATTATGTTTTCATCGGGGACAACGGGCAAGCCGAAGTGCATGGTTCAAGGAGCGGCGGGAATCCTGGTTAATCAACTGAAGGAGTTGATAATCCATACGGATTTGAAGCGGGATGATGTTCACTTCTTCATCACGACTTGTAGCTGGATGATGTGGAATTGGATGCTCACTTCTTTGGCGACAGGCAACACCATTATTCTATATGATGGGAATCCTAGCTACCCGGGGCCCGGGGTAATGTGGAAACTGATTCAGGATGAGAAAGTGACTATGTTTGGTTGCAGCGCCAGTTACATCAATTATCTTAAAAACGAAAACATTAAGCCGGCTGAGGATTACGATTTATCGTCACTAAGGGAGATATGGCAAACTGGCTCGGTTCTGTCTGCGGAAGGGTTTGAGTATGTGTACCGGAAGATTAAGAAGGACCTGCATTTTAATTCCAGTTCAGGCGGCACGGACATCAATGGCTGCTTCTTCACAGGCAGTCCGATTCAGTCTGTATATGCTGGCGAACTGCAGGGACCGGGCTTAGGGATGAAGGTAAAAGCGTATGATGAACACGGGCGTGCGGTGTTTGATCGTCAGGGCGAGCTTGTCTGTGAAGCGGCTGCGCCATCTATGCCGCTCTATTTCTGGAATGATGCGGGTGGCAACAAATATAAGGAGGCTTACTTTTCTGTTTACCCCGGTGTTTGGCGCCATGGCGATTATATCGTGTTCCATAGTGATACGGGAGGAGCTACCTTCTATGGTCGCTCAGATTCGGTGCTGAAACCGTCCGGCGTTCGAATAGGCACAGCCGAGATGTACAGCGTAATGGAAGGGTTGCCCGAGATTTCGGATAGCTTGGCAATCGGCCAGATATGGAAGGGGGACCAGCGTGTTCTGCTCTTTGTCAAACTGGCCGAAGGATATCGTCTAACGGAAGATCTGGAAAGCAAGATCAGGAAAAACCTGCGTGAAAAGGCCTCCCCAAGACACGTCCCGGCAAGAATAATTGAGGCACCAGATATCCCTTACACTACGAACATGAAGAAGGTAGAAAGCGCAGTTGCCAATCTAGTCAATGGAAGAGCAGTCCTGAACAGGGATTCTTTGGCGAACCCGGAGTCGCTAGACTATTATGAAAGGATAATCAGAGAGGGCTTACTTGAAGATTAATCCGTGGCCATATGGTGCCAGTATGACTAAGGAGTTGAGAACAGTTGGCCTCGGCGATGACGTTGCCGAGATACGCTTCGAGACGCTGTTAAGCTAATCGGTTACGTCGTCATCAACAGATATGTGAGATATTACGTTTGAGAGAGGTGAGCGATGAATTTTGACTTGACCGAGGAACAGAATCTAATGCGCCAGACGATTCGAGATTTCGCAGAAGGGCAAATAGCTCCCGTCGCCCGAGAGCTAGACGAGAAACAGGAGTTTTCTGTCGAACTGACCCGCAAAATGGCGGAGCTAGGTCTGCTGGGGTGTTTTGTTCCCGAGAAATACGGCGGCTCGAATATGGGGTACGTCTCGTATGCGATCGCCGTTGAAGAGCTAGCCAGGGTTGATGCTTCCCAGGCGGCTACCATCGCTGCCGGAAACTCTCTAGGAGTAGGCCCTATCTACTATTTTGGTGACGAAAAGCAAAGGCAAGAATGGCTTCCCAGGCTGTGTTCGGGGGAGTGGCTGGCTGCGTTTGGTCTGACAGAGCCTGACGCTGGGTCCGACGCTGGGAGTTCTCGAACCACCGCAGCACTTAAAGGGGACAGCTGGACTATAAATGGGCATAAGATTTTTATCACGAACTCAGCTTGCCCGTTGACCGGTGTTATCGTTGTCCAGGCTGTTACCGGTAAGCGCGAGGATGGGAAGCCAGAGCTTAGCTGCCTTATCGTTCCAAGCGGCACTGCCGGGTTGACAGCTCAGGACATGAAGGACAAGATGATGTGGCGAGCATCGAACACGGGTGAACTTTTTTTCGACGATTGTGTGGTGCCGAAGGCAAATCTTCTGGGAAAGAGGGGCGACGGCTTTCATCAAATGCTTGCAACGCTGGATGGCGGACGCCTCAGTATCGCCGCCATGGGAGTGGGCGGATCTCAGGCAGCTTTCGAATTGTCCCTGCAATACGGTAATTCACGTATGCAGTTCGGACGGCTTGTCGGTTCGTTTCAAGTTAACGCCTTCAAGCTGGCCGACATGGCGTTGGAGATCGAGCTAGCCAGAAATCTGCTCTATAAGGTCTGCTGGCTGCGGGAAAATGATCGGCCCATCACCAAAGAGGCAGCGATGGCAAAACTATTCTCTTCAGAAGTTATGCACCGCTGTGTGCATCAAGCAGTCCAACTTCACGGGGGGTACGGGCTGACAAAAGATTATGCAGTGGAGAGGTTGTATCGCGATCAGAGAATTCTTGAGATCGGCGAGGGAACCTCAGAAATACTACGTATCGTAATTGCTCGTAACATTGGTGTGTCGGGAAGAGCGATGTAGAAGCCAGGCGCGCGAGCAAGAATGGAGAGAGCAAAACGCAAGTTTCATGCTGCGTTGACTTCGGCTGGCGGTGGAATAGCGACGCGTGGGGATTTTGTGAATCAGCTAAGTTCTGCCCCGGACGCATAGAATCAGATTAGTGAATGTCTGCATTAGTACGGTTAGCTGGGCCGTCTGTGGCGACTCCGGTCTACCTCGATTCGTCAGGTGTGCAGCCAGCAGTACGGTGACCATTCAGACTGTCATTTACATGGGGTCGGCATAATCTAATGAGACTCGCTGGGCGATTGTTGTTGTGTGTCAGGAGAGGAGTCGTCTGCCAGGCGAGAAGTAGACATGGGCTTGAGCAAGGGCTAAAATCTAGTTTCTATGCCAGCGTAGCTCAGGGGTAGAGCAGCGGTTTCGTAAACCGTCGGTCGTCGGTTCGAATCCGACCGCTGGCTGGGAGGCATATGAGCAAATTAGTTGA
>CAZLAL010000123.1:0-16233 GCA_964557455.1 uncultured Dehalococcoidales bacterium | reverse complement strand
CGGCGATGAAGAAGGCAGCGTCGAATGGGCACGGGGAGAATGTGAAAGATATCACTGTCCTTCCTGCGGCAGTCCGCTTTTCAGAGGGGCACAGCGTTGTAGAGTCTGCGGCAGGCCGGTAGCAGATGAACTGGACGGGTCTTTGCAGGCCGGCTTCAATGCCGGGCAAGCGCGCCAATGGCTGGATAGATGACTCCCGGGTTGCCGGGCCGAAAGTAGCAAAAAGCGATTCGGTCACAAGCATAATAAAGCGCTACATCGTTTCTTATGGTTGGAGATAAATGGTCTTGTTGAGAGCCGCAAGTTGGCATCAAACATAGGCATTCTGAGGATACAGTGCCTGATTTGCGGCAGGCCTGATTGGTGTGGTGCCCCTCGAATCCACGAGGTTAGATGCCGCCGAAATCGAACGCCCTCGTGAAGTCGAAACGCTCCTGCTGACTGGAGGCGACCGCAACGAGACAACGAAGAAGGACCTGGACTGACCGACCGAAGGGGTGCACTGAAGCGCTTGTCTAGAAGACAGCTGGCATCTTATACATTGTCAGTCAGTAGTTCCTGTGGTGGCGAGAAATTCGTTGGCAAATTCTGATTATTGATCTTTAGTGGACCAAGGTAATTCTATTTGGAGCAAGCTTGTAGTAGAGAGCAAACAGCTATACCAGATGTTAGTTGGAGCAACTGAGCATCCTATCCACACTACTACCAGTGGATAATAGAACGCCCCTATTAGTATAATACTGGGGAGGCATTTTTGAATAGATAATTACCCTGCAGTAGATAGTAGTTTTGAGTCAACTAATCTATCAAGGTATTTATATATTTGGTCCATCTGGAATTTGGGTTTTAGTAGCTGAGTCTCTTTGGCTACTCTCTCTCTTGTATTACTAATACCCCGTTCTTCCAATATAGAATTTATGAAATGAATAGTAGCACACAGTTCCATTTCACTAGCATCGTATCCTCTTATAACATCTAGTAACCCATGGATCTTATCCCTGTACTTGCGATGAATTTCGATCTTATCGGTTTCCTCTCTAATTTTAATTTCAGAACCATACCGCCCCCCTGATGAAAAATAGGTAATATCAAGAGAGTCAAGATAATTCATTTCAGTAGTTAACATCTCTAACTCTCGTGAAAACGGACCATAATAATGCATGGTAAATTCAAAATCCATGGGGATACCAAGAGCTTCTTGTGCAAAATATACAGTTTTTTGCAGCTTCGTTTTGCCTACCGTATGAAATTCACTAATTATGTATCTTACGATATCTCTCTTTTCTTGTTTTTCCACTACCTACTCCTAGAATCATATCAAATAACGTCTCTTAAATATTACAGCATTGTATTTCTTATTACAACAACGGAAGTGCTTTGTCTTCATAATCCGGATGGACGTACACACGAAGAATATATATCTCTGGTAAACTTTCAATCAATCTGGAAACTAAAGCAATATCCTTTGGTCTCCCACGATTTGGAATTACAAATAATTTTCCCTCTCCTCTTCGATATTGAAACTGATAGGGTGCATTCAACGAAGTATCTTCTATTATGTTCTGGTCTCCTATTTGATCTTTTAACCTGCTCACTCTGGATTTAAAATTTTCTATCTCTCCGCCTTGAGCATGATCAGAGGTCTTATCCAACATAACAAAATGCTTGCGATCAATGATACGATTTACATTTTCTGATTTCTGCTTGCTTGAGTTTGTCTTGGCATAACTCAGTATCCTTATATCATCCCAAGTTAGATACGCATCTATTTCGTTAGGGTAAGTGTCTGCTCGGATTTCCGCACGAAGAACCTCCTTAATTAGGTTTAATAGATGTATATCATAAATACGTCTAATGTTGTGAAAATATACTTGTAGGAACATAAAATACCTTGCCACTAGAAGACCTTCTGCTGCATGTATACCCCTCTCTTCTATACCTAAGCTCAGACTACCATCATCTTTCTCGAATACACCCAATGTTTCAATTATTCTATCAAAGTCAAACTTGCCATATTCAACTCCCGCAAATAGGCTATCTCTTATCAAATAGTCCATCCTATCAGCATCTATTTCAGCATCGTATATTTGCTTGAGGAAATTATCTACATTTCCAAGGGTTTTCTTATTCAGAATGTTAATAACACTATCACTCGATACACCAGTTGATTTAGTGTATTCATCTATTATCTGTTTGATTCCTGCTTCTGTTACTATCCTCTCACCATAAACGGTATGATCCTGTTTTTTCCCGTCTCTGCTCTTAGGAAGCAGGTCTTCAGAAGCATGCGAAAAGGGAGAATGTCCAATATCGTGTAGTAGAGTAGCAATTCGAAGCTTCTCCCGATTTATATAGAAATCATCATTTCCCCAGTTAAATTTCCCACGAATCAAATCACCATACCTACTAGCAATTGAATCAAACATTCTACTAGCAAAATTCATGGCTCCAAGTGAATGCCCAAATCTTGTATGCTCTGCCCCATGGTATACATAGTAAGTTAATCCAAGTTGATGAATACATCTTAATCGCTGAAAAGGGACCGAGTTTATTATGTCCCTCTCGACATCATATACTTTGATAAATCCATGAACTGGATCTCGGAAAATATGATAAGCACCTTGCATAGCCATGAGCTACAATATAATACCGGTGCCAGCAATAAACAAGAGGGTCATATAGAAGATACTGTAATTAGGCGGGGCACAATGTCTGATTTGTGGTAGGCTTGACTGGTCCCCGATTGAATCGGGGATTGGCACGGTGTCCTTAGAATTCTCTTGGAAAGCTTGCTAGTTTTTTGCCCACATAACATTCAAACTGGCTCGCTTTATAGCCATAGACTTCAGCGAGTGCGAAAATCTCAAGATGACCCATAGATTAGCACGAATCAAGTGTTCTTCTTCAATCTGACTTTTACACCTGAAGGAAATCCTACTTCTACCCCTTCAATGAAAAAAGAAGAGGTGATTTTGTGCCATGCGCCGGCTTTCTTAGTGGTGCAACTCATTTCATTGTTGCTATAACCCCAGCCCGCAACGTTATGTGCACAAGCGCGATAGTAATACGTTGTAGCAGGTGTCAAGCCTGAAATGTCCATGGAATATTTACCTTTCTTGAAATTACCGCTTTCAGTTACTTGATATGCATAGCCACTAAAAATTGGTTCAACATTTCCTGGGATTGGATGGCTCTTTGTATCAAAAACGAAACCCCTTGCGTCAACCATGGCTTCAGTCCTTTTATTGCATTTAGTATTTTATCAGATGACTTCAGGTTTTTGTCTAAATAGAAGACTTAGAGAAATATTCGGACATCTTGGTCTTTGGGCCATAGTACCCGATTTGCGGCAGGCCTGCTTGATACGGTGTCCCTGGAGTTCGGCATGTGCCTAAATGCGTTGACCCTATTCTTTCGTCATGTTAGAGTGCCAGAAAGTCTTGAGTGACTGTAAATGGCAGCATGCGTTTGGAGGGAATCATGGGGATCACTATACCAGAAGCTATAAGGCAGTTGCGTCAGATCGTAAAGCAGCTGCAGGACGCATACCCGAAGAAGAGGTTTACCCTTGATGGCCGCCTTGTCGGTGACCTCGGCGAAGTCCTTGCGAAATTCGAATACGATATTGAACTGAATGACACCCTGCAGAAACATCATGACGCCAAGACATCTGATGGCAGATTGGTACAAATAAAGGCGACAATGCATGATCTCTTGACCTTCCCCGCTGATCATGTGCCGGACTATTACCTCGGCATTAAGATTGAAAACGATGGCACGTTGACAGAAGTATTTAACGGCCCGGGGTCGGTTGCCTATGGCGCCATCAAGAGCCGCCAGCGCCCAAAGACGAATCTGCATTCAATCTCCATCAATGCTCTGAAACGGCTCAATGAAGAAGTGCATCCAGCGGATAGAATACCGAGACGCATAAGGAAGCCCAGATACTAAGTGGGATGGGGTACAGGGTAGTATCGCACGGAAACGACTGGCGCCATTTTTGGGGAAATGGTGCCTGATTTGGGGCAGGGCTGATTGGTGCGGTGCCCCTAGGAATTCTCACTACCTCACAATTTACCGGCTTCTTTTAGAGAGATGAGTACAGCGGACAACGCATTGAGCCGATCTTTTATGAGTTCGTAGTGCTGGTCTAGAAAGGCGCTATAACTCGACATCTCGCCATAGGTGCGTGCTTCAGCAGTAATGGATATGTTAGCGTCTTGATCTTCGAATGTACCTCTTCGAATTTCCACTCTACCGTTACGCTGGTCAAATACTACCTTTGCTAGGAAAGTAACAACGTCAATCGCCCTGTGCAGTGGCATTTCCTCGGATTGCCTACTCCATTTCCCTCTGGGGTGCCTCATGGTCTTAATGGACACTTCGTCGGAATCCCACTGCGATAGACCTACTGATAAGTAATAGGCGTCCGTGTCCCCGATGTAAATTCCATCAAACTTGTCATAGGGAATCGCGTAAACAGGCTTGTGAGCAAGATGCTGGGGGAGTGGTTCAGGGGGCGTGTAACAAACGTTGCTTGGATGTGTCGTATAAGGCATGATTTCCTCCTTGCTGAATTTAGTATTTTTACTAATTTTAGTATTTTTACTGACTTTTGTCAAGTGGTATTCTATGGAAATAACATCTAATCTGTAGCAGGGCTGATTGGTGTTATGTGCCTGGAGTTTCTGTCACTCTATTCTTTTTACTCCCTTGCCATGTGCTAAGACCTCTGGCTTTGCATAGAAAATGTGGCCATTCTGATGCGCCGAGTGTCTGCTGTGTTCTTTGACGAATTCATAGGGTATCTTCCATATTTCCTTGACTTTGAAAGATTCGTCAAAGATGACTGCTATTAAGTAGTCGAATGGCCTTTCGGCCAAGTTCCGAATAACACTCAACTGGCGTGACGAGTTATGTTTTGTTATTCGCCTACCCTTGATTTGGTATCTGTAGCCGGGAACGTCCAGAGCGTCAAAGCCTTTTTCTTCCTTTCCGACCTGTCGCAGGTGCAGACGTTCAGCTGCAATTCCCTCGGCATAGTCTGCAACGGGGTTATTGCTCGTCCGGACTACGTTCCGCCGCCGCAACTCTTGCATCAATTGCGAGTAAGCTGTTAGGAGTTCAGAATCACTTCCCTGGCTAAAATCGAAGTTCATGAATCTCGCCCCCAAAAATACTATTCCTCTGCGAGAGACTGAGAGATGGCGTTGAATTGGTCGAGGGCAGATTCGAGGTTCTCGACGATTTCCGCCGCAAGCGCATCTGGGGCTGGGAGACTGGCTGAGTCCTCAAGGCTTTCATCCTTGAGCCAGAATATGTCGAGATTCACGTTGTCTCGCTGCATGAGCTCCTCGTAAGGGAAAGCATGGAAGCGCTCGGTTTCCTCTCGATCATGGCGGCTCTGGGGATTGTAGCAGCGGATGAAGTCCTGGAGATCTCTGTATTTGAGGGGATTGGTTTTGAGGGTGAAGTGCATGTTAGTTCTGAAGTCGTATATCCAGAGTTTATCTGTCCAAGGCTTCTCACCGGCAGGCTTGCGGTCGAAGAAGAGAACATTGGCCTTGACTCCCTGGGCGTAGAATACGCCCGTGGGGAGCCGTAACAGAGTGTGGACATCACATTCGTGGAGCAGTTTTCTTCTGATCGTCTCGCCGGCACCGCCTTCAAATAGAACATTATCGGGAACAACTATGGCTGCCCTGCTGTTAATGTCGAGAAGGGTCTTTACATGCTGAAGAAAATTGAGTTGTTTGTTCGAGGTGGTAGCCCAGAAGTCGGGGCGCTCGTAAGTCAGCGCTTCTTTGTCCGCCTTGCCTTCGTGATTAAGGATTGTGATACTGCTCTTCTTGCCGAACGGGGGATTGGTGAGCACCATATTAAAACGCTCACCCGGGTCAGCTATGAGACTGTCGCCACACTCAACTGGCGATTCAATGCCATGCAGATAAAGGTTCATGACGCAGAGCCTGACAACGCCGTCAACTATATCCTTCCCCGTCAGAGCTCTGGACTTGAGAAATCTCTTTTGTTCGATGTCTAATTGATAGTTTCCGGAAATATAGTCGTGAGCAAGCAAGAGAAAACCGCCCGTGCCGCAAGCCGGGTCACAGATGGTTGTTCCCGGCGCGGGTCTCATAACCTCCACGATAGCCTTGATGAGACCGCGCGGGGTAAAGTATTGGCCAGCGCCGCTCTTGATGTCTTCGGCATTCTTCTCCAGAAGTCCTTCATAAATCTCGCCTTTAACATCTACATCCAGGCCAATCCAGGTTTCCGTGTTGATTAGCTCAACAAGGCGCTTGAGCTTGGCAGGGTCCTGAATGCGGCTCTGGGACTTGCGGAAGATAATTCCGAGCATGTTTGACTCTTTGCCGAGGGTTTCCAGAGTGTTTCGATAATGGACTTCCAGCTCAGCCCCGTCTTTGTTGAGAAGGCTTTGCCAGTCAAAGCCTTTCGGTACAATTGGCGGTTTATCAAACGGCGGCTTGGTTTGTTCATCAGCCATTTTTAGGAAGATTAGATAGGTTAGCTGCTCGACATAGTCACCGTAGCTTACGCCCTCGTCGCGGAGGACGTTGCAGTAGTTCCAGACCTTCTGGACGATTGCCGATGATTGGTTTGTCATTTCAGACCAACCTCCTCTGCCTTGCGCGTGCCGTCCTGTTGGTCTTGCCTATAGCTTTGACCTCGGCCAGACGCTCGGCCTTCTCTGCCTTTATTCTCTCTAAGAGCTTTTCGGCAGGCTCGTCATTCGGATCCTGAGGAACGAGTTTGCCTTCGAAGGCTCTCTTCAGAATGCCCTGGCGCAGCCTTTCCGCCTGCTTGAGGGTGTGGTCGACAGTCTTTTCAACCTGATCGGCTATTGAGAAATGGCGCTCGATTTCTTCGACGATGCGATGTTGCTCGTCTGGAGAGGGAACTGGAATAGGCAATGTTCTCAAGATGCCTAGGTTCAATATTTCCATTGTCTCACCGTGCGACGCAAGGGTGAAGAAATCGCGGACGGCAGAAGATTCTATGTACGCCTTTATATATTTATTGTCTGCTAGCCTTTCTTCTAAAGTTAGCTTTACAAGGCGGGGGTTGATGATTCCTGCCTCGCTGTCTTCCGGCAGTATCAAGGCTTTTCCAATTGTACCTACCAAGCTAACCAAGATGTCGCCGGGTTTGGCTGCACATGATCTAAGTTCCATATACTTATCTTCACCTACGTAGTAATTTCCATAGGATGCGTCTTGTCTGATGACCTGCTCTTGGCCGTAAATTTTGTACCCCTGCGATGTATACGATTCCTTTTTGAGGGAAGAGCCAAAAGGCCCTGCCTTGATTGCATTCTTTTCCCCCTTCTTGAGTTCCTCAAAATCACTCCACACCCAGCCGGCTGGTAATTCAGGAAGGCCAGAAGTGTCGAGCTGGGGGAGTTCTTTACGCTTGCCTTTTCGGCTCTCTCGGCGGTCTTGTCTAATGCGGTCGAGAAGAGCAGAGGTGGGTTCGAGCTCGTGTTTGTGAGCCTCACGCCATTCAGCGGTGAGCTTGCCTTCGAAGGCGTGTTTGAGGACGGACTGGCGGTAGCGCTTGAGCTGGGCTTTCGCCTTCTTCAGGGCTTCGACGCCGGCATCGAGCCTGGTGAAAAGCTCTTCAAGTTTAGCGACGATGCGCTGTTGCTCAGAAAGGGGAGCCAAGGGAATCTTGTACTGGACTACAAAGTCCTCTTTGACCGTTGGGTACATTGTTCCTGTGCTATTCTCTCCCAAAAAAGCAAGCAGGTCTCGATTCCACGCAAGACAAAAATGTACGTATTCAGAAGGGAGTCTCGCACATGGCCTCAAGACCGTCAGGGCGGATGAAACACTTAAGTGCTCGTCTTTCGCTATTGTGATAGCTCCCCTTGTCGGGCGAACACGAGACACTAGTATGTCCCCTTTGTCCGAGAATAAGGCACCGGCAACGGAGGGTTTTCCCTCAAGGGCATACTTCTTGGTGGAAATGTCAATGTCTCCGATTTCAAGATACGGCACAGATCCAATTGGTGCTTTTATCTTCTTGTTTGAACAGATCTCCTCCAACCTTGCCCAGGTCCAACCGTTTGGCAACGCAGGCGTAGTGCTTACCTCGTCGTTCACGCCACCAACTCCTTATTCAGCTCGTCGAGAATCTTATCAAGTTGTTGTTGAAACACGGCGTTTGCCCTGACGGCGCCGCCTTTTTGGGCGAAGGGCGGTAGCTCAAAATGGTCAACCGCGATAGTTAGAGAGGTAGCGATGTGCTCCTTTATCATGTTGAGCCATGCTATTTGCTCCAGAGTGAACTCCCTGCCCAGTCCCTTCTGAACAGAGAGCCAGTAGTTGAAGCGGCGATCGACGGTCTCGGAGAAAGGTTCAAGGATGTCAGCGCGGCCAACAGCGAAGCGGATGAGGGACACAACGTTGGTGAGGAGCTTCCGAGGACCAGCACCTCTCACTTTGGAGCTTTCAAGTTGCTCGTAAGCATGCCAGAGGAGCTCTGGGGTAAGCTTATAGGGCGGCTTATTGATGGCGTCGGCGAGCTGCTTTATAGCCTCGTACGTCAGATGGCGCTTGACATAGGGCTGGCTGTAGAGTATCTGCAGAGCTGTAAGTTCGTTCTTGTTGTCCTCGATGAATTTCTTCAATGTATCAACAACGGCCTGGGCTTTTTGTTTTGCCTGGGGGTCAAAGCCCGCGAAGATGAGCTTGTCCTGGCTGACGACGTCTATTATCTGCTCGCTTTTTCTCTTGAGTTCGATAAGCAGGTCTCGCAGTCTGGGATTGTCGAAGGGGGTACAAGCAGTCCTGGCCAGCTCGTGGTAAGCGTTTTCCACCTGCGATTCGGTTGGTTCTTGTGTGTTGAAAAGCTCCTTTGCCCTGTCTATCTGGTTGTCAGGGTCCAGCGCGTCCAGCAGGCGATTTACCATGTCTTTCAGCGGTAGCCCGTCGGATACGGACTGAATTTCTCGCTTGTCGGGGTCCTCCAGTTGTCTGTCAAGCCGAGCAAGTCGGCTCGCCAGAGAAGATAGCATGTCTGGATCTCTATTGCCGAGGGCGATTGACTGAAGGAGTTTGTCGAAGGGAATGTCCTTTTTCCTCTCCAGGGGGCGCGAGTCCGTTTTGTCGTTTTCACAGATGCCGATGGCATCCACGATGACACAGTGGGTCTTATGGGTGGCGTCGCGGTTAACGCTACGAAATTCGGTGGGCAAGATAGTGCGGGTACCGCGGCCTTTCATCTGCTCAAACAGAATCCGTGACTTGACATCCCTCATGAATATGACACATTCAAGAGGTCTGATGTCAGTGCCGGTAGCCATCATGTCGACGGTTACGGCGATTCTGGGGTTGTACGAGTTGCGGAAGCTGGCGATAAGGTCTTCAGGTTTCTCGCCAGTAGTCTTATAGGTGATTTTCTTACAGAACTCATTACCTTTGCCAAATTCCTCCCTGACGATGTGGACGATGTCTTCGGCGTGGGAATCGTCCTTGGCAAAAATGAGTGTCTTGGGAACTTCGGTTCTGCCGGGGAATATTTCGGTGGGGAGCATATCTCTAAAGGTCTTTATTATTGTTCTTATCTGGTCAGGGGCGACGACTGAGCGGTCGAGCTGCTCGGGGGGGTAGTCAAGGTCCTCATCCAGTTGCTCCCAGCGTAGCTTGCGGGTGAGCTTATGGCGTTTGTCTACCCAGAAGCCGGCCTTAACCACGCTGCCGTGCTGGGTGATATCTGTGATGATGCGGTAGACATCATAGCCAACGCCGACGCCGTCGGCGACGGCGCGCTCGTGGCTGTATTCCATTACCAGGTTCTGGTTGAAAAAACCCAGAGTTTGCTTGGAAGGTGTAGCGGTGAGTCCGATGATGAAGGCATCGAAATACTCCAAGACCTGTCGCCAGAGGTGATAGATCGAGCGGTGACACTCGTCGGTTATGATGAAATCGAAGGTGTCGATGGGAATTCCCGGATTATAAGAAATCTCAGCGGGGGCGAGCGCTCCTTGCGGCATTTCGAACATCGATTGTTCTTCGAGCGCCGGGTCCAAATCCGGCTCTCCTCTGAGCATCGAGTAAAGCCGCTGTATGGTGGTAATACAGACGCGGCTCACGGGGTCGAATGTGTTGGAAGTGAGGTGCTGGATATTATAGAGCTCGGTGAATTTTCTCCCATCGTCAGGGGTGGTATAGTTCTGGAACTCGCTTCTAGCCTGGCGGCCGAGGTTGCTTCTATCGACGAGGAAAAGGACTCTTCTGGCATTGGCGAACTTGATGAGTCGATATACGAAGCTGACGGCAGTGTAAGTCTTGCCGGTGCCAGAGGCCATCTGGATAAGGGCTCGAGGTCGAGCTTCGGTGAAGGATTTTTCCAGGTTGGTGATGGCTTCGATCTGACAACCTCTCAGCCCATGGGTCATCAGCGGGGGCAGATTCCTAAGCCTGTGTCTGAGGGTGTCCTTTTGCGAGAGCCATTCCTTGAGTGTTTCAGGCTTGTGGAAGCTGAAGATGAGGCGGGACCGTGGGTCAGGGTCTCTCGCATCTCTAAAGTAGGTCTCAATGCCAGTGCTCTCATAGCCGAAAGGGGGAGGTTCGTCCACGTGAGGCAGGCTTTCGGAAATGCTGGCAAGATAACCGCCGGACTGTTCGGCTACGCCGCTCAAAGTGGTGCCGAAAGGCTTAGCCTCGATGACGCCAACAGCCTTTCCCTCAACAAAAAGCACATAGTCGGCTGGTCCGGTTTTGAGCGACAGGTCACGTACCGCTACCCCCAGCGAGGTGCTCAGATTCAGTTGCTGTCGTTCCTGAACAACCCAGCCCGCAGCTTCCAGTAGCTGGTCAATCTTCTGCCTTGCTCTTTCTTCTGGTTTCATAGGTACGGCCCTAAGACACTTGCCCTCGATATTCAGAAGATACTTATCCTATTTTAGTATATCGAGCAAGAAGTTGGAAGCATCCTGAATGTATGGGAGACTCGGTCGAATGGGTCGGCGTTCACATACACCACAATAAACCATTACTAGGCCACACGGTTCGGCAAAGATGTTAGGGAGGCGCAATGTTTTCGAGAAGAAGAGGCTAATCCTTCACCTCGAGTCCTGACAAGCGAGTTCAGCCACACTATGAGCGAGCTGCTGCCCTGACCAGAAGATACGAGGGGCATGTCCCTGAGCGTGAGCAGAGGTACTCCCTGATAGCGTTTTACTGATGATTTAGCTTTAGATGGTACTGTTTAGTAGCATCTTCTTGCTTATTGTGGTAGCACGTTCGTTAGCAGAAATGTTAGCAAAAAACGTGGGCTAGCGTGCTTTGGATGCAGATAGTCTGGGGCGTGCGTCAATGAGAATGATGCTCGGATCATGTTCCATTTGGAGGTCTTCAAGTATTGCTTTTACGCGTGCCAATTGGTTTTCATTGAAGTATACGACTACTTTATAGCCATGCCCTGCATCACTTGCCTTCTTGTAGAGCTCTAATTGGGTTTGTAGCTGAGTCTTTAGGTGGGTGTTGTTTGCTAGCTTGAATTCCACGAGTGTTTTGTCTTTGTAGCCGTATGATACTTTGAAATCTGCAGGACCTATGCCGTTATTAACTTCACGACTGACATCTAAGGCTGTGCCATACCAAACTAATCTGAAAAGCACATGTAGATCCTCTTCTCGGGTTATAGGTTTATCCTTGTTATAGAATATCTTCCAACAGCCTTTGTCTTCTATAGCCTCTTTAAGAAACATGATTCTCTTGTAGGTTTCGTGTTTAGTCTTCAAGCCTGTCTGATAGAATAGGGTGTTTGTAACGAGAAACTGAGCGAGGCTACCGAATTGTTGTACGAAAAATAGGTCGGATTCAGAAACATATATTGCGCTGCGCTTGACGGCCTTATCTCCATTGTTCTCTTTGAACAATATAAAATAGTCTATTAGTTCGGGATGCAAACGAGTAAAATCTTCGTATGCGGATTGTATTTCCTCCAAAGTTGGCTTTTCAGAGAGCCGGCGAACAATATAGCTGTCCAGGTCAGAACGAAGTTGCTCATCTGGAGCCGCCTCAACAATGGTGCGGAAATCTGCTAAATACTCAGCGCGGCTAATCCAATTCTCGTGTCGTGTTAGCATGTCTTTGGGAGTGAGTATTACGTAGTCATCCCTAAATACAGGTAGTGTAAAGGTCTCAGATGTCCATATTCCAAGCTGGTAATTGAATTTAACACGAGGAAGTGTGAATCGTGCTTTAAACTTATCTTGAATATTTGCATCTGCGAATTCTTGTGTATACTTCAAGAGGTATTCCTTGATTAGGTTGGTTACAAAATCGCTAATGGTGTCTCTTCCGACGCCTGCGCTAATTAAGCAGAGCTTTTCTAGGTGTATACCTCTAGTTATTGTCTCTTTTCCAAAGGATTTGAATATGCTGGATAGGTTAGTATTTAAAGCGCGTGCAAATCTAGATCCCAGACCGTGGCCTCTGTTGCCCGTGTATGTGTAACCAAGATAAGTCTGCTTTACCTCAGAGAAGTAGAACAGAGACTTTAGACGGCCATAGTCTATTGTTTGGCGAAGGGAAAGGTCCCTGAGATATTTAAGATATTGGATGATAGCATTATGCAGTGCTTGGTATTCAGGTTTTTCGCTCTGAAAGAGTAGGAATGGGTCAATAAAGAGCGGTAGGTCAGCGATTAGAGAAATGTTGAATGCTCCGTAATCGTCGAGGGTATTTTTTGAAAGTTCGAAGTAGTCTGAGAAGTATAGTTTTAGCTTAGTTTGAGTTTGCATGGTGAAAAGCAGTGCGTTTCATGTGTCAGCCTCAATGTTATATGTCCGTTTGTGTTCCTTTTCTTATAGTATACATCGTTTGCGAATTTCATTACAATGATGAAAATGGTATTTTTGCCCAGCGTTGGGAAGTAGTAATTGGGGCTAAGGGCTATCTAGGGCTGGGGTTCGAAACCGGCGTAGGAAAGTATTGCTTGGCATTTGGGGGACACAAAGCGTAATCCGCATGTTGCTCGTGGAACTCGAAAACGTCACGGAGGGGGCATACCATGTCCCCCGGGGGCTTCAAGCTTGGAGTCTTATCTGGCTTTGCCTTCAGAGGGATTTGTTGAGTTTGGTGAGAAGGGAGACACAATAGAGATACAATAGAGATACGATAGAGATACCGTGGAGATACGATGGAGATACAATAGAGAGACTGGAGATACAATAGAGACACGATAGAGACAAGGGGAGTTCATTGAGTTTGTGGAGTTCGGAGAAACTGGAGACTCGTAGAGATTGGTAGAGATGCGATAGAGATAAGGGGAGTTTGTTGAGTTCGTAGAGTTTGTTGGGTTTGTTGAGATTGCCGCGGGCTGCGCCCTCGCAACGACTTCGCCGGTTTGCCGCGCTTCCCCTTCGCTATGCTCAGGGCTTCGGCTCACCGCAATGACACGGGAGGTGAGTGCTCGCGTTGGAAGCACCGAGTGCTTTTTGTATCAAGAACCTAAGATCGGAAGAACACTAATGCGATGACCAGAAGGACCACACCGACTCCGAGGAAACCAAAGCTCACGCGGCGTGTCAGTTTCTGACGTTCGGCACGGACAAAGAAGCTTGAGCCAAACAGAATAAGGAACAGGCCAAGCAGGACCCAGGATGCAGCCCAGACTCCGTAATGCCCCCGTGCATCCAGGGCACCAATGAAGAGAAGGATAACGCCCAGTGCGATACCAACCCTGGCGTAAGTTTTGGACACAGAGCGGAATCTAGCACCCGGAAAGGCGGGAGTCAATTGGGGGTGAGGGTTAGGGGTTGGGGCTTAGGGGTTAGATAGAGAATGGAGATACAGTAGAGACACAATAGAGACACAATAGAGATACAGTAGAGATACAGTAGAGATGCGATAGAGATGCGATGGAGAGACAATGGAGATACAGTAGAGACACAATAGAGATACGATAGAGACTGGGAGGGTTTGTTGAGTTCCTTGAGATTGCCACGGGCTGCGCCCTCGCAAGGACTTCGCCGGTTTGCCGCGCTTCCCCTTCGCTATGCTCAGGGCTTCGGCTCACCCCAATGACACGGGAGGGTTAAGAGGGGGAGTATAGAGTATGGGTGCGGCAGTATATAATAGACCATTGCGAAAGCGGCCGGGCGATGATGAACCCATTTTTCCTGGTCATAGTTCTGGCGCTCATTGTTGAGTACGCCGTAGGGCTGATCGCAGATGTGCTGAACCTCAGGTCTCTGAGGTCAGAGCTGCCTCCTGAGCTGGAAGGAGTCTATCAAGCGGAGGACTACCGAAGGTCCCAGGAATATCTTCGCACCAACACGCGTCTTGACTTCATAACGAGCACATTCAGCCTGGCCGTTCTGCTTTCCTTCTGGTTCTCCGGCGGCTTCAATTACCTGGACCAGATAGTCAGGTCGTGGGGCTTTGTGCCTATCGTGAACGGACTATTTTACATCGGCATTCTGCTGGCAGGCTACAGCCTGCTTACGCTGCCCTTCAGCATTTATGAGACCTTCGTAATCGAGGAGAGATTCGGCTTCAACAAGACCACACCGCGCACATTTGTGCTGGACCTGATTAAGAACCTGGCGCTGACGGCAGCGGTCGGGGGCGCCCTGCTGAGCGGCGTCCTGGCCCTGTTTCAATACGTGGGCTACTATGCCTGGGTCTACTGCTGGCTGGGCTTCGTCGCATTCTCCCTGATTTTGCAGTACGTAGCTCCAACGTGGATTATGCCGCTGTTCAACAAGTTCAGCCCGCTGCAAGAGGGGGAGCTAAGAGAGGCCATTTTCAGCTATGCCCGCTCGGTTGATTTTCCGGTGAAGAACGTATTCGTGATGGACGGCTCCAGGCGCTCCACGAAGTCAAATGCTTTCTTCACGGGATTCGGCCGCAACAAGCGAATCGCACTGTTCGACACCCTGATTGCCAGGCACACGGTGCCAGAACTGATAGCAGTGCTGGCCCACGAAATCGGCCACCACAAGAAGAAGCACATACTACAGGGGACAATAATCAGTATTCTGCACGCCGGTCTGCTCTTCTTTCTGTTATCTATTTTCCTGGGCAGCCCCGGGCTCTACCAGGCATTCTACATGGAACAAGCATCCATCTACAGCGGGATACTGTTCTTCGGCCTGCTCTACACTCCGCTGGAGCTGGTGCTCTCGGCCGCAATGCACATGCTGTCACGGAGGTACGAGTACCAGGCCGACCGTTTCGCCGCCGAGACTACCGGGCACCCGCAGGACCTGGTGGAGGCGTTGAAGAAACTGCACACAGGCAATCTGTCGAATCTGACGCCCCATCCTTTTTACGTTTTTCTCAACTATTCTCATCCGCCCCTGCTCGAGCGCGTGCGCGCTATTCTCCGGTCCGAAAGCTGAGCTACGGGACGAAGGGGGGCGGGCACACAATGGTTGGCTGGTTGATGGTTCGTTGGTTGATGGTTGGTAGAGACGGGAGATAGGTAGAGATGCGATGGAGAGACAATGGAGACACAATAGAGATACAGTAGAGATACGATAGAGAGACAATGGAGACACAGTAGAGATACAGTAGAGATGCGATGGAGACACAATGGAGACACAATAGAGATACAGTAGAGATGCGATGGAGACACAATGGAGACACAATAGAGATACGGTAGAGATGCAATGGAGACACAATAGAGATACGGTAGAGATGCGATGGAGACACAATAGAGATACGGTAGAGATACAGTAGAGATGCGATAGAGATACAGTGGAGATGGTTCGTTGGTTGGTGCCGGTTTGCGGAGCAGGGCAAAGGTTCAAGCGGGCCCGGGGAAACTTGACTGATCGGGCCGGGAGACGCCTATAATGGGTTTCTCGTAAATGAAGCAGCGGCTATTTGTAATTCTGAACCTGTCACTGGTCTCCGGCTTCGTGATACTGGGCGTCAGCATCATCTCACCCATCCTGCCGCAGTATGCGCTTTCGTTCGACATTCCGGTAGCCCTGGTCGGCTGGGCGATATCGGCGTTTGCCCTGGCACGACTGGTTACGGACATACCGGCGGGCTTCCTGGCGGACCGCTTCGGCAGGAAGAAGGTCATGATATCCGGGCTGGTGCTGGTAATCGTGGCGTCGGTGGCGGCCGGCATAGCAACTACCTACGCCTGGCTGATTGTCTCACGTATTGTGGCGGGGCTGGGTTCCGCCCTGTACATGACCTCGGCGACAACCTGGGTCGCCCAGGTAAGCGCCGGCAGCGCGAG
>CAZLAL010000122.1:0-4781 GCA_964557455.1 uncultured Dehalococcoidales bacterium | reverse complement strand
TCAGGAGAAGTGGTAGTCAACACTACCACTTCTCCTGGGTCTCCTTTACCTTGTCGACTGCCAGCTTTCTTGCTAGCTCCAAGTCCTTCTGGCTATTTACATTAAAAAAACTGAGGTGCTGCGGGTCAAAATTGTCTATCTCATCCTCTTCAACGTATTTGACCTTGACCATATCAAATAGTACTCTAATCTGTCCTTCGTCCCGCTCAAGTAGCTCCTGAATGGGGGCTAGACAGTTCCTGGAATACACCGCGCAAAGTGGCTCTACCTCATTTTCTATCCGAGGGACTACGATATCAAATGCAGGACAGATTCGAGTCATGTATTCAAGCAAACTAACGCTCAGAAATGGTGTATCACAGCCAACAACAATAGCCTGTGGGCTGGAGGAAGCAGTCAAACCTGAATGAATGCCTCCCAGGGGCCCCTTGCTTGAATAAATGTCGGCCACCGTCCTTATCCTTACCTGCGAGGAACAGGGGATTGTCTCACCATGGGCGGTCGCTACAATGATTTCATTGCTGAGGATAGCTATGCGGTCAACTACCCGCTGGATAAGACTCCTACCTTCAACAACCTGGATAGCCTTGTTGCGACCAAGTCTGGAACTCTTGCCGCCGGCGAGAATAATAGAAGTCATGGTCAAGACACCCGTCCTCATGTAATCGGGAGAAAGCTAAATTAGCACACTGCAAGGCGCATGGCAATATTGCTGCACTCCGTGTTTGCGACCACGCTGCTTTAGCGGCAAATCTCAGGTATTTGTCCCCGACTTCTAGCTGACGATCGGGAAATGCATGGTTATTTAGCTACAACCTATTGACTTTCTCTGAGCATTGGTGAACAATGTATCGTAATGCGAGGTATACAAACCGCAAATGATCTAATGCATAAAGAAAGGAGGTGATGCACACACGTCGGCCAAATTTGAGCAAGGATGCGAAGGGCGAATTTCGCTGGAGGCTGATGGCTTCTAACAGGCAAATGATTGCCAATTCCCTCGAAGGGTACAAGTCGAAAGACAGTGCAAAGAATGGCATACAATCTGTGAAGAAAAGTGCGGCCTCGGCGAGCATCGAAGATAAGGGCTAATCCGCCTTATTCTCGAAATACAGAAAAAGGAGTGATAATAATGGCTTCAGGAGGAAAAGGAGTCCTTGGTTTCATTGGTTTCTGGGCATTCATAGTTGGTTTCATTCTGGCCATAGTTGCAGGAATATTTTGGCCTGCTAACGCAACCATCATAATAGTACTGGTGATATTGGGGATCATAATCGGTTTTCTAAATATAACCACGAAGGAGTTTCAGCTTTTCTTGTTAGCCACGATAGCACTGGTTGTAGTAGGTGGCCAGGCATTTACTTCCCTTGGCAGTGTAGGCGCAAAGCTCGGTGATGTGCTGACTCACATTGCTATTCTGGTGTCACCAGCTGCCATTATCGCTGCCGTAAAGGGGCTCTGGGCAGTCGCCAAGCCCGGATAGTGGATAGATAGTAAACACTAACAGTTTCAAGATGGGATTGGCTCCCGCAGCCTTGAGCGCGCTGCCGGCGAATTCAGATGTGCAGGAGCTATGCTGGTGGCGTACATGCCCCTGTGCGGTATGTCAGGGGCATGTGCGCTTTGGGTGGTGTCTTGCATGTTAGGTTAGCGGACTATGTACCTTGATTGAAATACTGGCTTATTTTGTGTAATCTGTTTGCATCGGAAAGTGGCGATGGAAGATCTATATAAGATACCGGTTAAACAGATAATGGTACCGGTGCAGGACACCCCATTCATGGAGGAGAATGCGAAATGCGCCGAGTTTCTTAACAAGCTGTCTGTCAGGGCGCACGCCTGGATAGTAAACAATGCTGAGGAAATGAAGGTAGTGGGCGTGGTCACGGAACACGATATGCTGCGCTCCATGATCCCTCCGGCGCATAAGAAGGAGGTATTATTTGGAAGTCCCAAAACCGAGATATTTTGCCTAAAGGAAAGCGTCGTCAGGGACATCATGGCATATAATCCTGTTGTATGCTCGCCGCAGGAAACTGTGGCTGACGTTCTGAAGAAGTTCTCTTCTTTTAATATTCGCAGGATGGCAGTTGTTGATGAGAACAGAAGACTCTTGGGAGAAATAACGATCCAGCTCTTGGTAAGACATCTCAGGCGTACACTCGCAAATACTGAATGAATATCTATGTCCTTGTTGCTTTAATTCTCATTCTTGGATTTGTATTCGGCAGAGTCTTACGGAGGCTACGTTTAACAGAGATTCTGGCCTATATTCTGTCGGGTATTATCATAAGCAAGGTTCTGGGCTTCACGGCCCCCGAAGAATTCAATGTGATCATCACGGGGGCCACGCTAGCTCTTGTCGGCTACATAATAGGATTGAGCTTCTCGTTTGCCTTTCTGAAGAGAATGGGCAGGCAGCTGGTCATCATATTGTTCGTGCAGGTGGCGATGACCTTTGTTGCTACGTGGGGCTTCGTATATTTATTGACACGGGATCTCGCGCTTTCGGTAGTTCTGGCTTCAGTCGCCCCGGCCACTGCTCCAGCGGGAACGATAGCGGTTCTAAGGGACTTAAGGGCAAAGGGATCACTTACAGATATGACCATTGCTCTCGTTGGATTGGATGATGCACTTGTCATAGTCGTTTATTCGCTGGGGATTATGTGGGCAAAGAGGTTGTTGGGTGAACAGGGCAGTATTTCATCCTCCTTTGTTCATCCGCTGTGGGAGATTTTTGGCGCCCTGGGAATCGGAGCAGCAATCGGGGTTGCTATTTCTTACTTTGCGAAGAAAACGCATCTCTCCTCCGACCACATATTTGTTATTTCCATTGCGGCGGCTATTCTGTCCTGGGGCCTGGCGGAAACGGCAGGAGTTTCCGCAATTTTGGCGTGTATGGCTCTGGGAATCGCCGTGATTAACCTTAACGTTCAGATCGGAACTCGCTCAAACGCACTACTAGACAATATTATGACACCGGTATTTGTTCTGTTTTTTGCCGCTATTGGTATGAAGATGGAGTTCTCACTTTTTACTGTCATGTGGTCGCTCATAATCGTGTATTCTGTTGGCAGGATGATTGGAAAGATAGCGGGGTGTAGCTTAGGTGCCGTTGTGTCCAAATCGGAGCCGAAAATGAAGAAATACCTCGGCCTTGCCATGCTGGATCAAGCGGGTGTCGCAGTAGGTCTTGCTTTCCTGGCGGCTCAGGCCTTATCCGAGTACGACATCGGCGGCACAATAATCACACTTATGGCGACCACAACGGTAGTTCATGGACTCGTTGCCCCACCTCTAATACAATATGCTGTTAGGAGGGCTGGAGAGACAGGCCGTAGTGGTCCATGAAAATCCTCGGCATTGAAACCTCCTGTGACGAGACTGCCGCTGCCATAGTGGAGGACGGCAGCCGGATTATCTCTAATGTTGTCGCCTCGCAAATAGACATTCACGCCCGCTATGGCGGCGTAGTGCCAGAAGTCGCCTCAAGACAGCATCTACTCGCTGTGATCCCGGTAATCAGCCAGGCAATGTCAGGTATGTCATGGCAGGACATCAACGGCATTGCCGTTACGTTCGGCCCCGGGCTGGCCGGGTCGCTGTTGGTGGGCGTTAATGTGGCCAAGGCCATGGCCCTGGCCAGAGGATTACCTCTTACGGGGGTTAACCATCTTGAGGCACATATCTATGCCAATTGGCTGGATTCCTCTTCGTCTGGCGAGGAAGCTATAGTAGGATTTCCCTGTCTCTGTCTCATTGTCTCGGGTGGGCACAGCGATCTGGTACTGATGAAAGGGCATGGGCGATTCGAGAAATTGGGACGTACCCGAGATGATGCTGCTGGTGAAGCTTTTGATAAAGCGGCTAGAATCTTGGGCCTGGGCTATCCCGGCGGTCCGGCTATCGAGGAGGCGGCCCGCTCTGGAATTCCTAGCTTGTCTCTGCCCAAAGCTTGGCTCAAAGGAAGCTATGATTTCAGCTTTAGTGGCTTGAAGACGGCTTTGTGGCATCTTGTTTGCAGGGGAGGAGTCTCGGTGCCGGATGCTGCAGCAAGCTTTCAGCTGGCTGTAGTGGATGTGTTAGTCGCCAAAACGATTGAGGCCGCAAAGGAATTGAAGGTGGAGCAAATTTTGCTGAGTGGTGGAGTGGCGGCCAATGAGGCGTTAACCCAGCGTTTCCTCGGGAGTTCGCCGGTGCCCGTTCTCATTCCCCCTCGTCATCTGTGTACTGACAATGCTGCTATGGTGGCAGCTTGTGGCTATTATCACTTTCAGACTGGCCGGATAAGCGGCTATGACCTGGATGTAGTGCCCAGTCTCAGCCTTGGTTGATACTCTTTGGCAGCTTGCTAGAACATCTCGTTATCGTCGATACACAGGCCCAATTTCAAAATCCTGGTACTTTGGTACTAGGACCATTTCAATATAGATTGGCGACCGAAAACAGTGTTATTTTCAGCCCCGCACGAGTACTTACTGTTGGTCCTACTTTCTCCAGCAGGCTAACAAAATATGGTGGCGGAATGCAGGACTTCCGGGTGATAGACAGGTTACGATACTTGGACTAGGATTTTGATACCAGAAGCGAGCGGTAATCGAGGAACAGTAAATTGGAGATCCAGGTAAGAAGCCTTAATGATGATGTAATGACTCTTAAGGCAGCTATTGAGGAGGCGATAATAAGGGGTCAAAAATCTGTTGCTGGCCTTAAGGATGCCTGTCAGGCTGGTGTGGTTTCCGATGAGGACTTCGCCAGGCACTGTGCGGAGTCCAGTCCAG
>CAZLAL010000121.1:0-5031 GCA_964557455.1 uncultured Dehalococcoidales bacterium | reverse complement strand
ACTGAGGATAGCAGATAACAGCGGGGCCAAGCAGATTATGTGTATTAATGTGCCTGTTGGCGCAAGGAAATACGCTCGTATAGGTGACGTTATTGTGGCTACGGTGAAGCGAGCCATACCCCACGGAATGGTGAAGGAAGGCGAGGTGGTGCGGGCTGTAGTGGTGCGTGTGGCAAAGCCCTATCGTCGCTCCGATGGCTCATATATCCGGTTTGATGAGAATGCAGCGGTTATCCTTGGCGATAAGAACAATCCTAAAGGCAGCCGGATTTTCGGTCCTGTAGCCCGAGAACTCAGGGATAAGAACTTTGCCAAGATTATATCTTTGGCTCCAGAGGTCTTGTGAGATGAAAATAAGAAAAGATGATACGGTTGTCATAATCGCTGGCAAAGACAGGGGAAAAAAGGGCAAAATCCGCCGTGCGCTCCCCAGTGAGAATAAAGTGATAGTGGAGGGGCTTAATATGATTAAGCGCCACTCCCGAGCTGGCAGAGCTGCCCGACAGGCTGGCATAATTGAGCTTGAAGCGCCAGTTCACGTGTCCAATGTAATGCTGGTATGTGGGAAATGCGGTAACCCCACGCGAGTCAGTTACCGTTTTCTAGCGGATGGGAAGAGAGTGCGGATTTGTAATTCGTGTCAAGAGGTGATTGACTAAGAGAGTAAATTATGAAGTCTCGTCTACAGGAAAGATATTTGACGGAAATAGCCACTCAGCTCGAAGCTGAACTGGGTTATGGCAACGCAATGCAATTGCCCAAGCTGGAAAAGATAGTAGTTAGCATTGGTTTGGGCGAAGCAACGCAGGAGCCGAAAGCTCTTGAAGCGGCGGAGAAGGACTTAGCTGCGATTTCGGGGCAGCATCCAGTGACGACACGAGCAAAGAAATCTATATCCGCGTTCAAGCTACGTGCCGGTGTGCCCATCGGGATGATGGTGACTCTGCGGGGTAAGCGGATGTACGATTTTTTCGACAAACTGGTTAATGTTGTCTTACCGAGGTTGCGGGATTTTCGCGGAGTGTCGCGGGATTCATTTGATGGCCGAGGAAACTATAGCCTAGGCATGAAAGAACAGATAGTGTTCCCTGAGATTGATTACGATAAGATCGATAAGATTCGCGGTCTTGAGGTGACTATTGTTACCACAGCCAAGAATGATAATGAAGCGAGGACCCTGTTAGAGTTAATGGGCATGCCTTTTAGGAGAATGTGAGATGGCAAAGGTATCTAAAGTTGTTAAGTCGAGGCGTCCGCCAAAATATAATGTGCAGCAACACAATCGCTGTCAATTGTGCGGTCGGCCGCGTGGTTATATGCGAAAATTTGGCTTATGTCGTATTTGTTTCCGGGAGCTCGCTGTAACCGGGGTTATCCCTGGCATAAGAAAGTCAAGCTGGTGAAGAAATATGGCAACTACTGATCCCATCGCCGATATGCTGACTAGGATACGGAACGCCATCATGGCAAGTCATGAAAGTGTGCTCGTGCCGTCGTCGAAGATAAAGCTTTCTATCGCGAAGATACTTAAGGAACAAGGTTTCATTGACCGTTACGAAGTTGTTAAAGGGAAACCGCAGTCGATGATAAAGGTTCATCTTAAGTATGCGGACGAGCGGCCTGCAATCTTAGGTTTAGAAAGAGTTAGCAAGCCAGGTTTAAAGGTGTATGTGGGAGGACATGAAATCCCCCGCGTCCATGGAGGCCTGGGTATTGCTATTGTGTCGACATCCAAAGGCATTATGACTGGTCAGGAAGCATGGAAACAGCATATTGGCGGCGAACTTCTGTGCTATGTATGGTAAATTGATTCAGGAGCTATAGATTATGTCTCGAATTGGCTCACTTCCAATCGCTATCCCTCGTGGTACCGAGGTGAAGATTGATGGTAGCGACGTTATAGCAAAGGGAAGTAAGGGCGAGTTGCGCGGTCGATTTCACCCGGCCATTTCTATTGCCTTGAAGGATGGGTGCTTAGTTGTAACGCGGCCTAGCGATAGTAAGCTCCATCGTTCTCTGCATGGGCTAACCCGGAGCCTTTTGGCAAATATGGTCACAGGGGTAAGTGAAGGTTTTGAAAAGATCCTGGAAGTCAATGGTGTCGGCTACAGGGCACAGAAAAGTGGCGATAAGTTGTTGCTGCAAGTGGGTTATGCTAACACTGTGGAGTTTTCTCCCCCGCCGGGTATTGGTGTAGCTGTTGAAGGGACAAATCGCATCCGGGTCAGTGGTATTGACAAGCAACTGGTCGGGGAAACGGCTGCTAAAATTCGCTCGGTACGCCATGCTGACTCTTATAAGGGGAAAGGAATTAAATACGCGGGCGAGAAGATTCGTATTAAACCTGGTAAATCGGGCAAAATAGGCAAGAAATAGCGGTCATAATGAGCTTGAGAAATCTAAAGGCGATAAGAAAAATACGGCATAGACGGTTAAGGCAAAAAATAACGGGAACGTTATTACGCCCTCGTTTGTCTGTCTATCGCAGCTTGAATCATGTTCGTGCTCAGCTTATCGATGACTCTGCCGGCAGGACTTTAGTGTCTGTCAGCACTCTTGACTATGGGATCAAGAGCAAGAGTGATGGAATGGGGAAAAGCAAGAAGGCCGAGATTGTAGGGACTTTGCTTGCAGAGAAAGCGTTAGATAAGGGCATCAAGCAGGTGATTTTTGACCGCGGTGGTTACAAATATCATGGCAGAGTTAAGGCTTTAGCTGAGGCTGCCAGAAAAGCCGGATTGGAGTTTTGAGGGTTAGCTTATGAAGGCAGTTAGTAAGGTAAGAGAAAAGAGGGTCAAGACCGATAGCTCGGAAATGACCTTCGAGGAGAAACTGTTAGGCATCGACCGCGTAACTAAAGTGGTCAAAGGTGGTAGACATCTTCGATTCAGAGCTTTAGTGGTGGTTGGCGATGGCCAGGGGCACGTTGGATTCGGGTTAGCTAAAGCATCAGCCGTTCCTGAAGCAGTGCGCAAGGCTGGTGTTATGGCCAAGAAAGGACTGATCGAAGTGCCTATCAAGGACGGTACCATCCCTCATGAAATCATGGCCAAGTTTGGTGCGTCCAAGATTCTGCTAAAACCAGCGTTGCCTGGTACAGGCTTAATTGTGGGCAGTACCGCTCGAGCAGTGCTTGAATTGGCAGGCATAAAAGATGCCCTTGGCAAGTCATTAGGCGGATCAAGTAAGATCAACGTGGCCAGGGCAACGATGGTTGCATTGGCTAACTTGAGGGGAGGCGAGGAAGCAGCGATTTCCCCGGTGGTTACAAATGTGAGTGCAGAGGAAGCTCAAGAAGAGAAAGCAAATGAGACAGAATGAAGTAAGGCCTCCCGTAGGTGCTAAGCACAAGAGAAAGATTGTAGGTCGAGGAAATGGAAGCGGGCATGGCACCTATTCGGGGCGAGGCTGCAAGGGGCAGAAGGCTCGCTCCGGCGGCGGCGTGCGTCTTGGCTTTGAAGGTGGGCAGTTGGCCTTGATAAAGCGACTGCCACGAAAAAGGGGATTCACCAACATATTCAAGACAGAGTATAATGTCGTCAACGTTGGGGAGCTGGCTATTTTCCCTGCGGGAACTGAGGTAACGCCTGAAGAACTGCTCCGGGCAGGTTTGATTAGCAGTACGGGTCATCCCACCAAAATTCTCGGTGCTGGCGATATCAAGCATCCATTAGTAGTTAGCGCTAACAGATTCTCTTCATCGGCAGAGAAGAAAATTGTGGCTGCTGGAGGGAATGTAAAACAGGCTTAGTATGGAGCGCAAAAGCACCCGACCGCGACTTATCCAGGCAATGGTGGACATGTGGGCATTGCCTGACTTGCGGCGAAGAATTCTTTTCACCATTGGGATGCTTGTCGTTTTTCGCTTTATAACTCATGTCCCCTTGCCCATCGTGCCCACCGAGGCGTTGGCGGAATACTTTCGAGAGAACCTGCTATTGGGCATGCTTGACCTTTTTAGCGGTGGTGCTATGGCCAACTTCAGCATCGCTGCCTTGGGCGTTTATCCTTACATAACCTCCTCAATAGTCATGCAGTTGCTAGTCCCTGTGATTCCCAGACTTCAAGCCCTTTCACAGGAGGGAGAACTCGGCCAACAAAGAATCAATCGGATTACCCACCTGGCGACCATACCGCTGGCTGCTCTTCAAGGGTACGCTATGATTGCTTTGTTGCGTGCCCAGGGCTTCACCGAATTGTCGCTTGGACCACTAGCTATGGCCAGTACAATCATAACGATGATTGCTGGCACGGTGTTCCTCGTGTGGCTGGGTGAATTGATTACCGAGCGTGGTGTCGGAAACGGGATATCGATAATAATCTTTGGTGGTATTGTGGCTGGCGTGCCCGAGATAGTGGGACGTGGTATTGCTGAGGCTCAGGCCGATAATCCCGGGGGGTTGATCGCCTACATTATTCTGACTTTAGCTATGGTAGTGCTTATAGTCGTATTTGTTGAAGCCCATCGCCGTATTCCCGTGCAGTATGCTCGGAGTAGCTTCCGCGGCGGCCGCATGTATCGCCAGTCAGGTTCCACTTATATCCCCCTGCGAGTCAATACTGCGGGAATGATACCCCTCATTTTCGCCATCGCTATGATGCAGCTCCCTGGCACGATCGCTTCATATTTCAAGAACCCGGACACACAAGACCCTAATTTCTGGAATACAATTTTCAACATATTTCAATCTAATACCACGTTCTACAATGTGTTGTATTTCGCTTTGGTAATCGGTTTCACTATATTCTATACCATGGTCATCTTTGAGCAGATGCATCTACCTCAAACCCTGCAACAGCAAGGCGGCTTCATTCCCGGAGTCCGACCCGGCAAGACAACCGCTGACTACCTGAATAGAATTATAAATCGTATTACCTTCGGTGGCGCGCTTTTTCTGGCTGTAGTTGCAATTATGCCTTTTCTTGCTCAGTTGATTACTGGTGTTAAGCTATTGGTAATTCAGAGTACTGCCATGCTTATAGCTGTCGGTGTGGCTCTGGATACCATGAAGCAGATGGAGGCTCAACTGA
>CAZLAL010000120.1:0-3316 GCA_964557455.1 uncultured Dehalococcoidales bacterium | reverse complement strand
ATGCCGCGCTACTTTATTTGGACCATTGGCTGCCAGATGAACAAGGCAGAATCCCAGCAAATAGCTCGCTACTTAGATTCTGCCGGCTATCAAGCAGCGCCCTCCTTTGCCGACGCCGATTTAGTGGTTCTCAATACCTGCGTGGTAAGACAGAGCGCCGAGAACAAGGTTCTGGGCACCCTGGGTTTATTGAAGGGCCTAAAGAGCAAACGCCCCGATCTCCAGATACTCGTTACGGGATGCTTTGTCAACTCTGATACCCAGGCATTGCAGACAAGATTCCCTCATGTTGACCTATTATTCAAGCCCGGCGATTACTCTAAGCTAGTTGACTGGGGGCAGAAGCAAGGCATAGCTATGGAACGGGAACCACTTGTCTATCCTCGCAGTAACATCCGGACAACTCCCTCACCGTGCGCGTTTGTCTCCATCATCCAGGGCTGCAATAATTTTTGTTCATTTTGCATTGTCCCGTACAGGCGAGGGCGGGAGGTGAGTCGGCCTCTAGAGGAGATAGTCTGCGAAGTGGCGGAACTATCAAGACAGGGCATAAAAGAGGTGACTTTGCTCGGACAGAATGTCGATTCCTATGGCCACGACTTAGCCGGACATCCCGACCTTGCTGATTTACTGAGCGAATTAAATAGCATAGATGGCCTTGTCAGAATTCGCTTTCTGACAAATCATCCCAAGGACATAAGTCTTAAGCTCATTGAGACTATGGCTTCTCTGAACAAGGTATGTGAACATCTGGAGTTGCCCGTTCAATCAGGAGATGATGATATACTGAAGGCCATGAGGCGAGGATATACCGTGCAACAATACAGACAACTCGTTCGCAGCGTTCGCTCTGAGATTCCCCGCATATCTCTAAGTACAGACATAATTGTTGGCTTTCCCGGAGAGACAAACGACCAGTTTGAGCACACTTTATTTCTGCTCCAAGAAATGAGGTTTGACGTTGTTCATGTGGCGGCTTATTCTCCTCGCCCGGGAACCATTGCCTGGCGAGAATACCAAGATAGCGTTTCTGCGGAAGTCAAGAAGGAAAGGCTCACGAAGATTGAAGGACTCCAAACAGATATAGCTAGCGAGATCAATTCCCAGTTCCAGAGCAAGGACGTGGAGATATTGGTGGAAGATAGGAAGGGAGGAAAGTGGTTTGGGCGCACGCGCAGCAATAAACTGGTATTTTTCGAAGATGCTGGAGACTGGCTAGGGCAACTAGTGAAAGTCCGTATAGAAGAGACAAGTCCCTGGTCGCTGAGAGGCGATCTTAAAAAATAACCAATTAAAGGAGGATACATTATGGAAACATGGGGGATGCTAATTTTCTTGGTGGCGATTTTTGCCGTTATGTATTTCTTGATGATCAGGCCAAGGCAGAAGCAACAGAAGGAACACGATGAAATGATGAAAGAGCTGAGGGCGGGAGACAAGGTAATCATAGCAGGCGGAATTTACGGGCAAATTGAAAGCCTGAGCGAGGACACTGCAATTGTGAGCATAGAGTCGGGGGCAACAATGAAAGTTGCCCGAAACAGCATACTCGGCAAACAAGCAGTTGAGGAAAGTGATAAGGGGATATTCTGACTCTTATGCCCGAGAGATTCTCTCTAGGCAGCCTTTTTTCTCCCAACAGTGTTGCTGTCGTGGGGGCTTCCTTGAACCCTTTTTCCGGGGGATATCAGTTTGCGCGTTTCCTGATAGACTATCCCTTCCAGGGGAGAATTTATCTAGTGAACCCGGCATCTAGTGAAATTCTTGGGCTTAAGGTCTATCCACGACTGACAGCAATCCCTGAGCCCAACGTGGACTACGTGATTTCCTGCATACCTGCTGATGGCGTCCCGTCTTTGCTCGAGGACTGTGGCAAGAAGAATGTCAAGCTTGTGCATTTATTTACGGCCAGGCTAAAAGAGACAGGAAGAGATAAAGAGACAAAGCTTCAAGATGCAATCCTGCGAAAGGCCAGAGAGCTAGGGATTAGAATTTTGGGGCCAAATTGCATGGGAATCTATTACCCAAAATTGGGACTGTCTTTCAACCATGAGCTACCAAGAGAGAGCGGAACGGTGGGTGGATTTTTTCAGAGTGGCGGCGGAGCTGCCGAATTTGTGCGCTATGCTGCTTTAAGAGGAGCCCGCTTCAGCAAAATCGTAAGCTACGGTAATGCCTCAGACATTGATGAAGTCGAATTATTAGACCATTTCGCCTCCGATGACGAAACAAGCATAATCGCATCTTACATTGAGGGAGTGAAAGACGGCAGGAAGTTTGCTGAATCCTTGGCCCGGGCCACGAAGAGGAAACCGGTCATAATTCTCAAAGCGGGGAGAGGCAGAACAGGGGCTAGATTGGCGCTATCCCATACCGCATCCCTAGCTGGCTCTAACAACGTGTGGAAGGCAGCGCTAAAGCAATACGGTGCAATAACGGTCGGCACTTTCCAGGAGCTAATAGACCAGGTTATCGCATTTAGCTTTTTGCCGCCTACTACACACAGGAAGGTCGTCGTTGCAGGAGGCGGGGGTGGAAAGAGTACGATCTCGGCCGATGTCTGGGAAGAAGAAGGTTTTGAGTTGCCTGATTTATCTCCCGAGTTCAGGAAGAGGCTTAAAGAAAGAGTCCCCGAGCTCTGGGATTGGGTCAGAAATCCCATAGACGGTTCTCTTTTTCAAGGCACCTCCGTGCTGGATACTAACTTGCTGGAATGGCTTAGTAATGAAGACGCGCCTTGCATTTTGGTTGCCAACTTGACTCAGGACGACCCTTTGACCAACGATATATGGGAAAACCTACTAGCGCCGAATTTTTTGAAGAGCATACTGGCGATCAAGAAGAAGGGTAAACCCGTAGTCTGCATTATTGAAACAGGGGAAATTGGCCTAGAGGAGATGGGAAGCTGGAAATGGAGAGCTATTGCAGAAACGAGAAAACAAATCATCGGCCAGGGTGTAGCTCTCTTTCCTTCTCCGGAGAGGGCAGCGAAAGCAACACGGAGACTAGTGGATTACTGGAGATGGCGAGAAAATGAAGACGAACCACTATGACTATATCATAGTAGGCAGTGGCATTGCCGGGCTTTATATTGCCTTGCTGGCCATAGAACAGGGTAGCGTACTTGTCCTGACCAAAGGCAGCATAGATGACTGCAACACCAAGTATGCGCAGGGGGGCATTGCTGTGGCCGTGGGCAAGCACGATTCCCCAGAGTTGCACTTCAAGGATACGATGGCTGCCGGAGACGGTTTATGTGATGCCGAGGCAGTGCGAATTCTGACGGAAGAAGCGGCCGATTGCATCGCTGATTTAA
>CAZLAL010000119.1:0-3899 GCA_964557455.1 uncultured Dehalococcoidales bacterium | reverse complement strand
ACAATAACGGAGTAGTGCTGAGGCTGAGCTGGGGTCAGGTCAGCTTTCTGTTCACTGCCGACATCAGGCAGGAAGCTGAATTCGAGCTTGTCTGGCAACGACCCAGTTTGAGAAGCACCGTATTAAAGATAGCCCATCATGGCAGCCAGACCTCCACCTGTCAGCAGTTTCTGGCGGCGGTTGACCCTGAAGTGGCGGTCATCTGTGTGGGAGCAGATAACTCCTTTGGCCACCCCAGCCACGAAGTATCGCAGAGGCTGACTGGCATGCTGGGGGAGGACAGTGTTTACCGCACAGACGAGGACGGCACCATCGAGTTCATCACCGATGGGGAGAGGTTGTGGGTGACGGCTGAGGGCTAGGAAAGTCATCCGTAGCTCCGCTTACAATTCACTGCTTGCTGCGGCGGTAACATGCCACGCAGATTGCCCCTGCCAGCCTGCATGTCCCTGCTTCACTTCGCGAAGCGACAATCAAACCAGTGGGACAGTCCGCAACGGACACTGTGCAGGAGCTTGCCCTAGACCAGGATCTTGCCGTCCTTGAGGAACAGAGTCCCATCCACATATACTTCTCCGCCTTTGCGGAGGTCGCAGACCATATCCCAATGGATGGCGGACCTGTTCTTGCTGCCTGACTCGGGATAACCAGTCCCCAGAGCCAGGTGGATGGTGCCGCCGATCTTCTCATCGAACAGGATATTCTTCGTAAACCGCTGTACGCCGGGATTGGTCCCGAAGGCAAACTCTCCTACATAGCGAGCCCCTTTGTCACTATCCAGCATCTTCAACAAGAACTGCTCGTTCTTGCCCGCGGTGGCCTTGACCACTTTGCCTTTTTTGAACCACAGCCGGACATCCTCGACCTCGTGGCCGTAGTGGCAGGCGGGATAAGTGTATTTGATATGCCCTTCCAGGCTGTCCTCAATGGGTCCGGTGAATATCTCCCCATCGGGAAAGTTTTCATGTCCATCGCAGTTAATCCACTCCCGGCCCCTGACCTTCAGCTTGAGGTCGGTATCCGGGCCAATGACATGGATTTCCCCGGCCTTGTTCAGCCAGTCAGTCAGCCGCTGCTGCTTTCTGGAGATTTTCTTCCAGGCCTTGATCGGATCAGCCTCATGGACCAGACAGGCCTTATAGACGAAGTCTTCAAACTCGCGGAGCGACATCTCTGCGTCCTGAGCGAAGGCCTGCGTCGGATAAGCAGTGCCCGCCCAGCGAAGTTCTTTCTTAGCCGCCCTCTCCAGCAACCGGTCGGAGAGCGGGCGCCTTGCCACTGCCCGGCGGGCCTGTCTGGCAGGGTCGGCATTGGTCAGCCGCTTGGTGTTCGCATCACTCCACACTCCGATCATTGCATCTATTTCCTCAATAATATCCTTCTGAAAGCGCGGCACGTAATCAAGCTGTGCATCGCTGGCATAGGAGTACATGAACTCTTCCACTTCTTCCAACTCAATGTCCAGAAAAGGATGCCCACCGCGCTCCAGCACCTTTTGATAAACAGCTAGAATCAACGGCGCACCCTCAGGCGCACCCCTGATCCACACCAGCTGCTTGGGTTTTACTTCTACGGAATAATCGACCAGAATTCTAGCTACGGTCTCGACTCTTGGGTCTGCCATTTCGCCTCCTTTGACGCGTTGATATTACAGTGTTCCGGCAGTCTAGCAGGTGCTGTCGCGAATAGTCAAACAATCCGGCCACTAGGCGATGATGAATACATACCATTCACAGCTTCACAGCTTGCCTGAATCGCTCTATCGGAGTATGCTTCTAAATTGAACAATCGCCCGGCCCGTGGGGCCAAGCAGCATCTCGAAGGTTAACGATGGTTGATTTAGATAATGCCTCAGTTTACCGGCAATTTGATAAGTCGGGAATGCTGAACCACCTGCACGGGTTTCCTCAGCAATGCCAGAAAGCCTGGGAGAACGTAAACAGATTTAAGCTCCCTCGCGAACATAGCAGGATATCCAGCGTCGTTATCGCCGGGATGGGTGGCTCTGCTATCGGAGGCGATATCGTGCGTCGGCTGGCTCTGGCAGAAAGCAAAGTGCCTGTCTGGGTACACCGTGATTACGGCTTGCCGGCGTTTGTTGATGAGAACACTCTACTCATCGCCTCCAGCTATTCAGGGAATACCGAAGAAACGCTGTCTGCCTTCACCGCATCGCTGGGGACCGGAGCCAAAAAGCTGGCCATCACCTCGGGCGGCAAACTTAAGGACCTGGCCGGAAAAGAGGGCGTCCCTACTTTCGTTATCGAGTACCAGGCGCCTCCCCGCGCCGCCTTCCCCCACAGCTTTATGCCGCTGCTGGGCATTTTCCAGAAGCTTGGCTTGCTGGCGGAAAAGTCGGCAGATGTGCAAGAATCGGCGCACGTCCTGAACAAGCTGTCCGCAGACCTGATTGAGACCAGCCCACTGGCTTCCAATCCCGCCAAACAGCTAGCAAGCAGACTGTGGGGACGCCTAGCAGTCATCTACGGAGCCGAGATACTCTCAGAGGTAGCCCAGCGCTGGAAAGGGGAATTCAACGAGAACAGCAAGGCCTGGGCCTTCTTCGAAAGCTTCCCCGAACTCAATCATAATGCCGCAGTCGGCTACAAATTCCCCGTAGAAGTGAAAGATAAGATGATTGTGCTTATCCTGCGCTCTTCTCTGCTCGGTGCCCGGAATTTGCTTCGCTATGAAGCTACCGCTAAGCTGCTCACAAAGGCGGGAATCAGTTACCAACTAGTAGAAGCCGGAGGCCGAAGCGCATTGGCCCAGATGCTGAGCCTGGTCCTGCTGGGCGACTATTCCAGTTTCTACCTGGCAATACTAAACGAGGTTGACCCTTCGTCTACAGATGCGATAAACTTCGTGAAGCAGTACCTCGGCCAGTCCTCTATTTCGAGCACCTAAAGGAAACGGCGTAGCTGGTCGTGAAGCATGTGCGGAGAAGTCAACAGCTATGACAGCGGGGTGGCTGAGTGAAAGCCTTGGTTCTGGCTGCCGGCAAAGGCACACGACTCAGGCCGCTAACTAACACTGTTCCCAAGCACCTTCTGCCAGTGGGTAGTAAACCGCTTCTATTTCACGTTCTGGACTATATAAAGGAAACCGGCATCAAAGACATCGGCATCGTGGTATCTCCGGACTCCGGGCCTTACATAGAGGGGGCTTTGGGCACCGGCTCGGGATGGAAAGACCAGGTTACATTTATCCTCCAGCCTCAAGCACTGGGCCTGGCACACGCTGTTAAGGCAGCCCGGGGCTTTCTCGGCGATTCACCTTTCCTCATGCTGCTGGGCGACAATCTCATCCAGGAAGGCGTCAAAGCTTTCGTGGACGAGTTTCGGGCTGCCGACTCCGATGCCAGCATTCTCCTCAAGGAAGTGCCCGACCCCAGGGCTTTCGGCGTAGCTGAGCTCGACTCCTCAGGCAGGGTGGTACATCTGGTAGAAAAGCCCAAGAAACCCAGAAGCAACCTGGCGGTAATCGGAGCCTACCTTTTCACCGCTGAGATTCACAAAGCTATAGCTCGGACAAAGCCTTCCTGGCGGGGCGAGCTGGAGATAACCGATGCCATCGAGCAGCTTCTGGAAATGGGGAAGAAGGTCAGAAGCCACCTGGTGCACGGTTGGTGGCTTGACATCGCCAGCAATGACGGGCTCATCGACGCTAATCGTATCGCTCTTGGTGCCTTTTCCAGGCGGGACATTAAAGGAGAAGTGGACTCGCAGAGCCGCATCACGGGCAGAGTCCAAATCGAGGAAGGAACAAAATTAGAAAGAAGCATTGTTCGAGGCCCCGCCTTCATCGGGGCAAATTGCCGGATAAGAAATTCCGTCGTCAAACCCTTCACTAACGTAGGGGCCGGTACGCTGGTCGAGGACTCATCACTGGAGCGTTCG
>CAZLAL010000118.1:0-6647 GCA_964557455.1 uncultured Dehalococcoidales bacterium | reverse complement strand
AAGAGCGTCGGTGTCATGGGCGACTACAGGACCTATGGCTACCTGGTGGCCGTTAGAGCAGTAACCAGTGAGGATGCCATGACTGCTGACTGGGCTCGGTTGCCTCACGACCTGCTCGCCACAATATCTGACCGTATGGTTAACGAGATTCCCAGCGTCAACCGGGTAGTCTATGATATCACCAGTAAGCCGCCGGCAACTATCGAATGGGAATGAACAAGTGTTTGGCAATGTAGTTTGGCCAGGCGAGCGAAAATAGCGAATGTTGGATAGAGAATACTGGACACAGGAAAGGGGAGACCAAATTCCTTATGTTGAATTTGGAGAATAGGGAAGTTGTGGACACCTTGGAACACACTATTGAAGAAGAAAGGAATCATGTGACAGAGCGGGTGAGGCTAATCCAGAATCCTGACCGAGCTCAGGGCGAGAAATTCAGGGGGATTTTATAATGCCATGGCACATAGAGTGAAATTAAAGGGCGTAAGAAAGAACAGAGGCAAGCACAAGAAGAAGCGGTAGATATTCTCCAGGGGCCAGATTAGCCATTCTCAATTTATATGTTGGCACCGGAGGTGGGGGGCAAAGGAGATATTAGCTCCATTTGCGCAAGACTAACACGGAGAGTTAGATTTGAAGATACTAGTTGTCGGTGGTGGGGGTAGGGAGGATACGTTAGTCTGGAAGATAGCCCAGAGCCCCAGGGTGGAGAAAGTCTTTGCTGCTCCCGGGAACGCTGGCACAGCACGCATTGCGGAAAACCTGGGTTTACAGCCCACAGACGTAGAAGGGCTGGGCAAAGCAGCTAAGGCAGAAGGCATAGATCTTGTGGTGGTTGGTCCCGAGGCTCCCCTAGCTTCGGGGATAGTGGACCACTTTGCTAGTTTGGGCATAGCTATCTTCGGTCCCAGCAGAGCAGCCACACAAATAGAATCAAGCAAAGTCTTTGCCCGAGAGTTGATGGAAAAGCATGGCATCCCTTGTCCCAGGGGTGCCGTCTTCTCTTCTCATTCTGAAGCCAGCGAATACCTTAGAGGGCAGAGGCTGCCTGTGGTCATTAAGGCTGACGGACTGGCGGCGGGCAAAGGTGTCATTGTTGCGGATTCTCTGTCAGAAGCTGAGAAAGCGCTGGACGACATCATGCGTGCCAGGATCTTCGGCTCCGCAGGGCGTAGAGTAATAATTGACGAATATCTCAGCGGCCGAGAGGTAAGCCTCATCGCTTTTAGCGATGGGAAGACGGTCTTGCCTATGGTACCGGCCTGTGATTATAAGAAAATCGGGGATGGTGACCAGGGCCCTAATACCGGAGGCATGGGAAGTTACAGCCCACCTGGTTTTTTTTCGGAACAAATGATACAGAAAGTGACCAGGGGCATTTTGTTGGCGACTGTGGAGGCTATGGCCAAGGAGGGCCTGCTTTATAAGGGAGTGCTCTATGCAGGTTTGATGATTGTCAACGGAAAGCCTGTAGTGCTCGAATTTAATGCCCGTTTTGGTGATCCCGAGACCCAGGCCATTTTACCTCTTCTCAGGACCGATCTGGTGGACGTGCTTCTGGCGGTAATTCAAGGTAGACTTGAGGCGATAAGATTAGACTGGAGTCCTCAGGCGTGCGTTGGCGTGGTCATGGCTTCAGGCGGCTATCCCGGCAGCTACAAGACCGGCTTTCCCATACGTGGGATAGACACAGTGGACAGGGATGTGCTAGTTTTTCATGCTGGAACCAAAGTGGGAAGTGATGGCGCAGTTTATACTGACGGCGGGCGGGTTCTTACCGTAGTAGGTATTGGTGCGAACATGGCGGAAGCTCGAGAAAAGGCCTACCGCAATGTCGATAGGCTTAGTTTTGAAGGCTGTTATTATCGCAAAGACATTGCTCTGAGGGAGCTAGTCTGATGGCATTAGCGGGCGTAGTCATAGGTAGCAAGACAGACAGCGAGTTGATACAGCCGGCGCTCGATACGCTCAAACAATTGGGCATCGATTATGAACTTTCTGTTATCTCAGCCCATAGGAAGCCGGATAGAGTAAGAGAGTATGGCTTGGAAGCCGAGCAGCGAGGGATCGAGGTCATTATCGCTGCCGCTGGTTACGCCGCTCACCTTCCCGGCGTCTTAGCTAGCTGGACAAGCCTGCCTGTAATCGGGGTGGCCTTGCCTACCAGTGAGCTCAAGGGCGTGGATGCTTTGCTTTCTATAAGTCAGATGCCTGCAGGGGTGCCGGTAGCTTGTGTGGGTATCGGGGCTAGCGGTGTAAAAAATGCTGCTTTGCTTGCGGCACAGATTCTGGGCATGGGGCATAAGGAGATAAAGGAAGCTTATCGGAAATATAAACAGCAACTGGCGAGGGGATAATATGATCGAACGGTACTCCAGACCTCAGATGGAGAAAATATGGTCTGAGGAGAACAAGTTTGACCAATGGCTTAAGGTAGAGATAGCTGTCTGTGAAGCTTGGGCTGAGCTGGGTGAGATTCCCAGCAAGGATATCGTCAAAATAAGGAAAGCCAGCTACAACTTGAACCGTATTGCTCGGTTTTTGAAGGTGACTCACCACGACATGACAGCTTTTCTGAACTCGGTCGCTGAAAGCCTGGGCGCAGAGTCACGCTTTGTCCATTTTGGCCTCACTTCTTCGGATGTCATGGACACCGCGCTTGGCCTGCAATTGACTGGGGCAGCAGCTATCTTGGAGAGAGATGTGGCCGAGCTTATATCTGTACTGGCGAGTAAAGCTGTGGAGCATAAGTACACCATTATGATGGGGCGGACTCACGGTATCCATGCAGAGCCGACTACCTTCGGTCTGAAGATGGCGCTGTGGACCGAAGAGATGAAACGCAATGCTAAAAGGCTGGTTGAGGCTAAGAAAAATGTCTCTGTGGGCAAGATATCGGGCACAGTAGGCACTTACGCCACTGTACCTCCTCAAGTTGAAAAGATAGCTTGCGCCAGGCTGGGGATCTCGCCAGCTTCCATATCAAACCAGATAGTCCAGCGGGATCGGCATGCGCAGTTTATGGCCACGTTGGCTATTATCGGCGGTTCGCTTGAGAAATTTGCCACCGAGATTAGAGGGCTCCAGAGAACCGAAGTCAGAGAGGCCGAGGAACCTTTTGAAGCAGGACAGACAGGTTCTTCCGCGATGCCGCATAAGAGAAATCCCGAGCTTTGTGAGCGTGTCTGCGGGCTGGCCAGACTGATCAGGGGCTATGCCTTGACTTCTCTGGAGAACATCGCTCTATGGCACGAACGTGATATCAGTCATTCTTCTACAGAGCGGGTTATTCTACCCGACTCCTGTCTGGCGCTGGATTACATGCTAGTCACATTTACCTCCATAATGAAAGGGCTGAAGGTTTATCCAGAAAATATGCGTCGTAACATCGAGCTCACTCAGGGAGTTATCTTTTCTCAAAGGGTGCTTCTGGCCTTGATAGATAAAGGATTGCCGCGTGCGCAAGGTTATGAACTGGTGCAAGACAACGCCATGAAAGCGTGGGAGAACAGGGAGAGCTTTCTGAGCTTGCTTCAGAGAAACAGGCGAGTGACCAGTCATTTGAGCAAAGAAGAGCTAAAATCCCTCTTCGATTATAGTTACTATATCAAATATGTGGATGAGGTCTTTCAGCGATTGGGACTAGGCGAAATCAAGCGGGGAAAGAAAGCTGGCAAGGCTAGAGCAGCCAGTCTGGCTCCTCGAACGATGTGATCACGCACCATTAGCCTGGAGGTCTCTTCCTGGTCGTATCAGGGAAGGAGATGAGAGCATGAAGACCGCAGAAGAATACCTGGAGAGCATGAAGAAGATGCGTTTTGAGCTCTATATGTTTGGAGAGCGCATCACTAATCATTGGGAGCATCCTATTATCAAACCGACAATGAACAGTATGGCAGCCACTTATGAACTGGCCGAGGAATCGAGATTTCCACAATACCAGAAACTCATGACGGCCACCTCTCATTTAACAGGAAAGAAGATAAATCGGTTCTGTCACATTCATCAGAGTATCGAAGATTTGGTCAACAAGTCGAAAATGGGTAGGGTGCTGGGTGCTTATACGGGGTCATGCTTTCAGCGTTGCGTTGGGATGGATACCTTGAATGCTTTGTCGATGGTGACTTACGACATTGACCAGAAGTATGGGACCGAATACAACAAGCGTTTTCTGAAGTACCTGAGGTACGTGCAGGATGAAGACCTGGCCTGTTGCGGTGCTATGACTGATGCCAAAGGCGATAGAGGCCTTCGTCCATCGGAGCAACCTGATCCTGACCAATATCTTCATGTGGTGGAAGAGAAGTCGGACGGCATTGTAGTTCGTGGGAATAAGATTCATCAGACAGGCGCCGTAAATTCTCATGAGATTATCTGCATGCCCACCCGGGCTATGCGTGAGGAAGATAAGGATTATGCCATTACTTTCGCTTTGCCCAGCGACACGAAGGGGATTGTGTATATTTATGGAAGACAACCATGCGACACGAGGAAAATAGATAGCCCGAATATGGATGTAGGCAATGTTCTCTACGGTGGACAGGAATGCATGGTTGTTTTTGATGACGTATTTGTTCCTTGGGAACGAGTCTTTATGTACAAGGAGTATGACTTCGCCTTCGACCTGGTAGAGAAATTTGCCTCCTATCACCGCCAGAGTTATGCCTGTAAGTCGGGTATTAGCGATGTCTTGATTGGCGCCAGTCAATTGATTGCTGAATATCAAGGCACTTCAAAAGCTGCTCATATTAAGGACAAAATCATCGACATGATTCAGCTCAATGAGACTATGATGTGCTGCAGTCTCGCCTGTGCTTATGAAGGTCACAAAGAGCCTTCGGGGACTTACTTTGTAGATACTCTGAGGGCCAATGTGTCCAAACTGAACGTGACCAAATTCCCTTATGATATTGCCCGGCTGGCGCAGGACATTGCTGGCGGCATAATAGTAACGATGCCTTCCGAGAAAGACCTCAAGCATCCCAAGATAGGCAAGTATGTTGCCAAGTACCTGAAGGGTGTGGACGGTGTTGCGGTAGAAAATCGCGTTCGTCTACTGCGGCTGATTGAGAATCTCACGATAGGTTTAGGAGCCGTATGCTATTTGACGGAATCGCTACATGGTGCCGGGTCACCTATGGCTCAGAAGATTATGATTGGTAGACGGGCTAATATCGAGAGGATGAAAAACAACGCGAAGAGGCTGTGCGGCATAGAATCCTAGTCAGTGGTTTAGGGAAGCGACTTTTCGCATCGTTATCGAGAATGCCATGGTCTGAGCTGAGGAAACTATGAGCGGCAGCCCGAGAGTCTTGATAGATACCAGTCTATCTTTGCCTTTGTTTCGCCGAGGTAAGGTGAGAGATGTCTATGCTTTAGGGGATAGACTACTCATCGTCTCTACTGACCGTATCTCGGCATTTGATGTTGTCTTGCCCTGCGGCATCCCTGATAAAGGGAAGGTTCTTAACCAGCTTTCTGGCTTCTGGTTCGAGAAAACCTCTCACATACTGCCTAACCATGTCATCAAGGTAATCGATACCAATGTCATTCTGAACGAAGTAAAGAATCTCTCTCGGCAGCCAGGAGCGTTGCCAGAATATCTTGTCGGCCGCTCCATGCTTGTGGCTAGGGCAGAGCGGGTGCCCGTAGAATGCGTTGTCCGCGGCTATCTGTCTGGTTCAGCGTGGGCAGAGTACAGGCAGACGGGGAAGGTTGGTGATATCAGCCTACCGCGGGGAATGAAGGAGAGTCAAGAGCTGGAGCAACCCATCTTTACCCCCACTACTAAGAGCGATACGGAGCATGACCGACTTCTGACCGACCAAGACATAGAGGACCTGGGCATTGGAAGCATTTTCGAGGAACTGGAAGAGAAGAGCCTAGTTGTCTACTCTTATGCTCGGAATTACGCGAAGCAGCGGGGCATAATAATCGCCGATACTAAGTTTGAATTCGGTTTCATCAATGGTCAATTAGCTCTTATTGATGAACTGCTGACGCCTGACTCCAGTCGATTTTGGGATGATAGCCAATACGAGGTTGGCCATTCCCAGCCTAGCTTCGACAAACAGCCCGTTCGTGACTGGCTTGTGGCTGCAGGATGGGACAAGAAACCACCAGCACCCATGTTACCGGCGGAAGTGATAGAGAGAACATCGGAAAGGTATCGTGAGGTGTACGCGAGGTTAACCGGGGGCAATCTTAAAGGAAAATGAGACAAAGTTCAGCAGGAGCAAGATTGGGTTTTTCCCGATTACTACTCTGCCAGTACTTTGACCAAGCGTAGCAAATTGCTATCCAGTTTCTTCCTTTTCTGCCAGGTTTGCCTTAGAGGAGTAAAAGTTATGTCTCCCTTTAACTCTCCTACCATATAGCCTGACCTGCCATTAATCAAGGCATCGACAGCCGCTGCGCCCAACTTGCTGGCAAGAACTCTATCTCTGGCTGTAGGTGAGCCGCCTCTTTGGACATGTCCCAGCACACAGACTCGGTACTCCAGCTTTAGCTTCTCCCATACTTGATGGGCGACTGAAAGCGCACCACCTGCCTCATCTCCCTCGGCGACTATTACGATAGATGACTTCTTGCCTCTCTTGAAGGCGCCTTCTATGTCGAGGCAAAGCTGTTCTATGCTTGTCTCCACT
>CAZLAL010000117.1:0-13661 GCA_964557455.1 uncultured Dehalococcoidales bacterium | reverse complement strand
CGGGCCAAATTGATATGCACGCTGCCGGACGAGACAATCACGGAGGCACTCCAGAAGCTGGCAACCTTGTTATCCGAATAACGGAACGCTCAGTAACCTTCCGTGTCATTGGGGTGAGCCGAAGCCCTGAGCATAGCGAAGGGGAAGCGCGGCAATCCGGCGAAGTCGTTGCGAGGGCGCAGCCCGTGGCAATCTCAAAGAACTCTATAAACTCAATGAACTCCATGAACTCAACAGACTCCCCTTATCTCTACTGTATCTCCAACTATCTCCAATCTCCATAAACTCTACAAACTCAACAAACCCCTCTGAAGGCAAAGTCGGATACCGCCTCAAAGCCGGTAAGTAATCATTCTAATCGCTGCGGCAGCGACCTAGCTAATTGCTGGCCGGTCCCCACATACCACTAGTACCCAGGCCAGTCTTTCTCAAAGCTAGACTTGACCCTCTGTATGTTTTTTTCAGCTATGTATTGTTCGTAAAGGGCTGTTACTTTTAACTACTATACTATAGGCAAAACGAATCAAAGAGGTTTCAGCTATGCAAGATTTCAAGGTAACTGAACAGAAGTATAACTTCGTGTGCTTCAGGTGCGGGCGTATCATCAAGACAGGCGAAAAGATGGTGAGTCTGTCCGTTAGTGTGGAAAGTCCGACCCAGGATGGTGGGCTGGAGTCAAGCGACGCCAGCACTATATCTACACTCTGTTTTGGTTGTGCTTCAGTCTTGCTCGCTCAGGCTATTACGCGCGACACGGGCCTCATGATGCCGGTCCCTGAACGCGCCGAGCAAGAAGGAAGCGAAGAGAACTTCTCTCTGCCGGATGAGAACGATGATCATGAGCGGAGTAGGCAGCCAATAGGAGAGCAGCACGATGGCATGGATGAGAGAGATTTCTTGCTTGAGCTAGGGCTCCATTTCCTGGAGGACGAGGATTGGGAGCGAGCGATTACTGCCTTCACCAGGCTCATCAAGCTTGAACCCGATAGTGCTTTCATCTACGACCGTCGAGGCATCGCCTATGGAAGAACAGAGCGCTATGATGAAGCTATAGCCGACTTCAGTCAGGCGATAGCTATAGACGACAGCTTTGCGGGCGCCCATAACAACAGGGGATTGTCGTACTATAAGAAGTACTGGTTTGATGAAGCTATCGCTGATTACGACAGAGCTATCGAGCTATCTCCTGATATAGCGGTGTTCTATGCCAACCGGGGTCTGGCTCACTCATGCAAAGAGGATTTTCACGTAGCCATTGCAGATTACAGCAAAGCGATTGAGCTTGACCCCAATCTTCCGGAGACTCATAACAATCGCGGTGAGGCGTACGAGAAACTAGGTGAATGCGAGAAGGCGATTGCCGATTTTGACCGCGAACTGGAAATCAATCCCAACGACGTTGTCGCCTACGCTAACCGCGTCTCGCTGGGCGGAGCCCTCCGGAATTGCTGCCACCATAATGGCGACGGTCGAAAGGAGAGAGAGTGATAAATGGGAAAGAGATATTTCATTGAGTTAAGCCGAAAGGACATCGGGCTCGTCAGTTACTTCCCTGGTCTGGAAATCAAAGGTCGCCCCAAAGCTGAGTGGATAGATAAAGTACTGGTACCCGCTGTCGAGCCGATAGCAAGGCGGAGGAGTGCGAAGATTCGAGAGGTACCCCTCACTTTCTGGATTGGCGTTCGGGGAACTGCTCGCCGCCCGGCGGAGATATTCCTGTTTGTGACCCCTGCTTACCCCGGAGCGATGATACAGCGGGCCTTGAAACGGGCCCTGGAGCCGATTAAGGACGCGAAAGTCCACGCGGGCAGGGAGCCAATTCCGGAGGAGGCCTTCCCCTGTATCCAGATATTGCGCGGGAGAATTATCAGGTTTTACAGCACCGTTGACGGCTATGAGGGGTTTCACCTCACGACGGTTTTGTGGAAGGATGGCTTCCCAAGGTTGGCACTTCTCTCGATTCCAGAGAATGACGAACGCATAACGGTTGATGGCCAGATTGATGAAGTGCAAGGACTGGTGGCCGAAGCAATGATATTGTCCGTATCGAATGGTGAGGAGTGTCGCCGGCTCCAGAAGGCGCTGACCCCGGTTGCCAGGGAGGTCGATTGAGGGGCGGTCCGGCATGTCCGGTCAGTAGAACCCAAGCGCCCTTGCTTGGTTCTGAGTGTTCCAGCTATACTTCACAAGAGAGATCTGAATCGCGAAGAGGTGATACGATGCAGTTGGTCAAAGAGGGCGTACTGACTTTCCCCCTGTTTCACGGTACGTCAAGCCTCTTTGCCGATTCGATCCTTCAAAACGGCCTCGGCACAAAAAACCCGATACAAGAATTTCAAGTTATGCCCTTTCTACAAAGTCTCCGGGAGAAATGCGAAAGCACTATACCTACCGACCATAGGTGGCTCAGGATGAAATGGTTGGTAGAGCAAATGACGGGTCAGGATAGTACTCTGTTCCGCCATGGACTTGCCTTTTTGAGTCCGAGCCGTATTACCGCGGTGAGATACGCTGCAAGCAACCCATTTGGCTCGGAAGTCATTTCAACCTGCTCGACGCTATGTCAGCTTCTGGCAGACAGTGGGCAAGAATGCATGCTAGATAGTGGGCTAGCTGCATTCCCCGTTGTCGAGTTGTTGAAAAAGCCGGCAAGTCCCGTCCTGGTCGAAGTTGCCCATGTCAGGGTCACGGAACTAAAAGGAGAACGTGGGCAGAGCGCACAGGAAGTTGTCGACACCCTAGAGAAACTCGCATCAAGTCTAGACATGAAATTCTTTCAGTTAGTGAGCCAGCAAAGCAACTTCTCTCTAGTACGATCTATCAAAGCGAGCCGCCTGCAGCTGTATGACATCAGACTGACCAGCTACGATCCAGTGTTCCCTGAGTACGACCTCGCACGACGCATGCGTCAAGACGGGCTCTAACTCTTCCGAGCTGGACTAGGTAGGAGTTCTGCGGTTGGCGAAATTCAGTAGCCTATTGGTAGCAAAATGATGAAAGGCGAAATAAGCTATTTCAGCTTGAGCCTAGAGCGGAAATGCTGTTTGAATGCCTTGCGCTCCCTCACGAACTTCTCGCAATAGCACCATAGAACAGTGTCAAAGAGGCCGAAAGGTATACGGGATGCCGCCCGCAAACTTACCCGGTTCATACTTAGACAAGGCGCAGTGACCTAGAAACTCTCTTGTCCAGCTATCTTCCTTGATGGCTTCCCCTCCAATATTCTTGATCATGAATTGAGCAGTAGCCTTTTTCAAGTATGGTATCTCTATGCTATCTCCAAACTCTACGAACTCAATAAACCCGACCGAAGGCAAAGCCGGATACTAGGTCAACGCCTCCCCCACTGGGTACAAATCTTGGGGTGGGGATGCAGCCACACGGTTAGCGACGTTGTCTCCAGGAGCATTTGCCCGAAACCACGAGACGGTGCGCCGGCTTGGGGTCTGCCACGCACAATCTTAAGGGGCAGAATCTAGAGTAGCTATGCAACCCCAACACCTTTCGGACTATTTTCCAACTGCGAATGACGTATGCTTCCGTATATAGGTGCGTCAAATATAGGTTACCATGCACCTGTTGAACTTAATTGAACATCGTTATAGAATAAGTCCACAATGATCCGCGGCCATGCAGTACAGGATCCTGTTCTGAAGAGACTTAGGAATGAACCTCGCCTCACTCAAGGTAACCTCCAGATAATCGCTTGTGCTGGCTCTGGTAAGACAGACTTCGTGTCGACACGTATAGCTTACCTAGTCGCAGCAGGCTTGGCAAAACCAGAGAACATCGTTGCTTTCACTTTCACAGAAAGGGCCGCAGAAGAACTCAAATTTAGAATCCGAAGCAAAATTCGCCAGCTTATTGGGCATCAACCTGACATTGGAGACTTGTATGTTGGTACAATTCATAGCTTCTGTTTCGAGCTGCTAAAGGAGTACGCACCAGGATATAGAGGCTTTGATGTTCTTGATGAGGGAAAGCGCTATTCGTTTGTCACCTCCATACGCAACGACCTAGGGTATCATGACCTTGAGGATTGGTTAGCAAGCTCGGGACAAAAGAAACCCTATGGCATCACTAACCAAGCTTGGGTTCTAAACACCTTGATTCGGGGAATAGATATAGTCCGCGAGGAAATGCGCACCCCGGACGAGATTTCAGCTTGCGAAGCTTTTCCCACAGCTATGGAAATCTATGACCAAAAGCTTCAAGACAGAAGATTCTTGGATTTCAGCAGCATGATGGCACACGCCGTGCAAAGACTCCAATCTGATGCTGCCACACTAGAAGAAGTGAGGAAAAGGTTCACCCATATTACGGTTGACGAATATCAGGACATAAATCCAATCCAAGAAAAGCTCATAAAGCTGCTGGCGGGGAAAGACGGCAATCTTTGCGTCGTGGGTGACGACGACCAATCAATCTACCAATGGCGCGGTTCCAGCGTTGATAATATCATCAACTTTAGAAAACGTTACAGGAACGCATTTACCCACCCACTAGAAACGAACTATCGCTCAACCGACCTTATCATTAACTTGAGCAAAGACCTCATAGTCAAAAACAAACGACGTCTGCAAAAAGAGATCAGACCATCGAAGAGGAAAGCCGAGCTTGGAGACATTTACAAAGTCAACTTCCACTACCAGGCCAGCGAAGCAAACTTCATCGTGGACCGAATCAAGAGTTTAATCGGAACGCGGTGGACAGACAATGACGGGCACACTAGGGGCCTCGCCTATTCGGACATTGCTATTTTCTTCCGCTCTGTTAGGTATGACAGCCGCGCTTATCTGGATGCCTTGGATGAAGCTGGCATACGTTATGCTGTCTCCGGTATCGGTGGCCTTTTTGAAGCACCCGAAGTTGATATCGTCTTTGATGTCTTCTCCTACCTTGGCGACTTCGGCAAAATTTGGGTCAGCGACATCGGTGTTGGCATCACCCCACAGCCTGATTCCATCTATAACCGCGCAAAAAAGGTATTCCCTTTGCCCGCCAAAAGAGCCTTCATCGCCGCATTACAGCAGCTGAAGCAAGATTATGAAGGAAAGGGAAGGATCTCCTTACAGGGATTATACGCTGACATACTTGTGCTTTTGGGCATCCCCAACCCAAGCTTTCATACACCCGACCACGAGATACACATGTATAACCTTGGCCGCTTGAGTCAGGCTATCTCTGACTACGAGGGCACCAGAACCTATTGCACGTATAGAGACATCCAAAATCTCTGTTGGTTCATGAAGCATTACGCTGAAGGCTCTTATGATGCCGGCGCCGGCGAAGACCCCACTCGCGTTATAAACGCCGTCCAGGTAATGACGCTGCACGCCACCAAAGGTCTGGGCTTCCCCGTTGTCTTCATGCCCAATTGTTTTGACCGTGAGCCGCGCCAAACTCCACAGGGCTTCCTCGACCCATCGAGATTTGATTTCACCAGATACCATGGGAGTACTGAAGATGAGAGACGGCTGTTTTACGTAGGCATGACTCGAGCTAAGAAGTTTCTATTCATAACAACCTCTCACGATCCGGGCCCTAGGAAACGAAAGAAGTATCCTTCGCCATTCTTCGACGAACTGAATGATCTATACTGTATCACCGAGAATGAGCCGGATCCTACACCACGCAGGAAACTACCTCCTCAACCCTCAGTGGAAGACTACAGATTCCCTACCAATTACTCTGAACTCAGCGACTACATTCGCTGCGAGTATGATTACAAGATGCGCTACATCTACGGTTTTAATCCTATCATCGTCCAAGCCCTTGGCTATGGCAAGCAAGTCCACAACATCTTGAACCTCTTGCACAAAGTTACCCAGGAAACCGGCTATATTCCCACTGAGGAGCAAATTGCCCAGGCCGTCATCGACCATTTCTATCTCCGCTACGCCGCCCGTGAGCAGCAAGATACTCTGCAAAGAAGCGCCCTCCGCAGCATCCTGCGCTACGCCGGCATGTGGCACGAGGATTTTTCTCTCTCAGTACATACCGAGCGTCGCTTTGAGATGGATGTTGATAGGGCCTTGGTTAGCGGCTCCATCGATTTGCTCAAACGCCGCTACCCTGAAGACAATGTCCTCGAGATTGTGGATTTCAAGACCGGGAACGAGCGCAAGCTGGATGAGGAACTCGATTTGCAGGTACAACTCTATACCATAGCTGCTCGTGATGTCCTGAGCTTGGACGTCCAGAAGGCCTACGTTCACTTCCTCGATGAGCACAAACAAGAACGTGTTGAAATACCCATAACAGCACAGCAACTAGACTTGGCCATGCGAACAGTGAGAGATGCGATCGTCGGCATCACTGGGCGCCGCTTCAGGCGAAATCCCAGAAATAAGAAAAACTGTGATGGTTGCGATTGGAGCAAGATATGCCCCGGCAGGCAGAGATAAGTGAGTATCACCGAAAACACAGGCTGAGGCTGAGACAGAGATTCGACAAGTCGGGCTTCGAAGGCTTTCATGACTACGAGGTGCTAGAGTTGCTTCTAACTTATGTTATTCCAGTCAAAGATACTAAGCCTACTGCCAAAGAACTGCTTAGAAAATTCAAACATCTTCCCGGAGTTCTTTCCGCTGACGTGAAGGAATTGACTCAGGTGAAAGGCATCGGCCCAGAAGCCAGCTTATTCCTCAAAATAGTAGACGCCTTCATCGGTTTCTACTTTGACCAGAAAGCGCTCGGCGGTGATATCCAGTTCAAACAGCTGTCTCAATTGGTTGACTACTTCAGAGCCACAATCGGTCGGAATCCCAATGAGATGATGCGTGTCCTTTATCTCAATAGCCAGAACAAGCTGATAGTCGCCGAGAATTTGAGTGAAGGCACTGTTTCCCAAGCTGTCGCTTTTCCTCGAAGGATTGTTGAAGCTGCCCTCAAGCACCACGCCACCACCATCATCATAGCCCATAATCACCCCGGCGGCTTGCCTGAACCCTCCGAAAACGATAATGCCATAACCCAGCAAATCAAAAATGCTTTGCACACTGTGAATATCACTCTTCAAGAGCATATAATAACTGCTGAGGACAGCTTCTATAGTTATCGACAAAGTGGTAGTCTAGATTAAAGGAGGCAGAAATGGCGGATGGAAATATCTCTGAATTGCCCACCGGCCTTTACTGGAAGGGCAGGAAAACTGAAGTAGAACGCATTGCCTTGCCTTTTCAGACCATTGAGATAATCAACGAAAGCCGCGCCACCCGAGAAAAAGAGAAAGGCACTTTCCTAAAAACTGCTCCAGACATCTCTTGGTACAACCGCCTTGTCTGGGGCGACAACAAATACATCATGGCATCTCTCATGGACGAGTTCGCCGGCAAGATAGACTTGATCTATATAGACCCACCCTTCGCCACCGGCGCCGACTTCAGCGTCAAAATGGAAATCGGTGACGTGGCGTGGGAAAAGGAACCCTCAGCTATTGAAGACAAAGCTTATCGTGACACCTGGGGTAAAGGATTGGAATCCTACCTGCAAATGATGTATGAGAGATTGGTGTTGATGAGGGAATTGCTGGCTGCTGATGGTAGTATCTATATTCATTTGGATTGGCGGATGTCATCTTATGTAAGGATTATTGCAGATGAAATATTCGGTCAGGAGTCATATACACGAGAAATAATATGGAGGATGGGTTGGGTGTCAGGATATAAGACTATGGCAAATAATTGGATTAGAAACCATGACAATATTTTGTTCTATTCAAAAGACCCTGAAAATTTTACATTCAATAAAAAGTGGATACCATACCCGCCCGGATACGAAAGATGGGGTGGCAGGCCCAAGGGCCAGGGTCTAGCCATAGAAGATATGTGGGGTATCTTTCCTGGCGAAGGAGTAAACTCGCTATCTGTAATCAGTTTCGCCAAAGAGAACCTAGGTTTTCCAACACAGAAATCTGAGGGGCTGCTTGAACGAATAATTGAGGTGTCCTCCAACGAAGGTGACCTTGTTGCTGACTTCTTCTGTGGCTCGGGGACCTCAGGTACTGTGGCTGAGAAGCTCGGCCGTCGCTGGATTATGGCAGATCTAAGCCGCTATGCCATTCACGTAACGCGCAAGCGGCTCCTAGGTATTGACCAATGCAAACCATTCGTCGTCCAGAATTTGGGCAAGTATGAGCGCCAGTACTGGCAAGGCATCACTTTCAAAAAACGTTCCAATGAGCAAATCCCAATCTACGAATACATTGAATTCACCCTTGACCTCTATCACGCTGAGCCTATCTCTGGCATGATGCACATCCATGGCAAAAAAGGGCGCCGGCTAGTTCATGTTGGTGCAGTCGACGCCCCGGTTACGCTTTCCGAAATCAAGGAAGCCATCAGCGAGGTCAAGAAATCTGGCCAGGATTCTCTTGACATTCTTGGCTGGGAATGGGAGATGGGCTTACATGATGTGGTGGAAAAGGAAGCTAAGACAGAGGGTGTTCACCTTCGCCTGTTCAACATACCACGCGATGTCATGGACCCTCGCGCTGTAGAGAAAGGTGATGTTACCTTCTACGAACTCGCCTATCTTGAGGTCGAGGTTTCCTACGATAAACACAACGAACAGTTCCTCGCTGAATTGAAGGATTTTGCTATCCCGAATCTTGACCTGGTGCCGCCTGAAATCAGAGACAAAATTAAGAAATGGTCAGATTACATTGACTACTGGGCAGTTGATTGGGACTGGAATCAAGATATCTTCCACAATATGTGGCAGTCTTATCGTACCCGTAAAGACAGGACTTTGCAACTCAGAAGCGATGGCCACATCTATGAAACGAAAGGCGACCACCTCCTCATGGTCAAGGTAATAGACGTCTTCGGCAACGACACAACCAGAGTGGTAGAGGTGAAGAGCTGATGGCCAAAAAAGCAAAACTCGACAAAGCCCAACCCATAATCGCATTGGAACAGAAGCTTCCTGAGGTCACTGGTCGTGACCCTTATTCAGCACCAACTCAACATCTGGTCAAAGACGGCAAGGGCGGTTATCTCGTCGAGAACTACCGCCGCCCCAGCAAAACCCTTCTAGTTAATCAGATTCGTGTCGACGTAGACAAGTGGCGGGATAGTGGCTATAAGACCCCGTCCGGCATCAGTCAAACCTCCCTTCGCCTTCTGGAATGGTGGTTCGATGAAACCCACTTCTCGGACGATGGCCAGGTGCCCCGTTACTACTTCGCCCAGCGCGAAGCCATAGAAACCATTATCTATCTCTATGAAGTCAAAGGACTCAGAGATGCTGCAGAGTTGATCTTTGCCTACATGGATCCACGTGCCTACACTGATGACTTGTTCACTACCCGCAAGAAGATAGAAGAGACAGCTAGAGATGAGAGAATACTGACCCGTGTTGTACCCGAGACTGGGCTCGTTGCCCACCAAGAATTGCCTGCGCCTGACCACTACCGCTACGCTGTCAAAATGGCCACCGGCTGCGGCAAGACGTTGGTCATGGCTATGGCAGCGGCTTGGGCATTCTTCCACAAGAAATTTGAGCCTGATTCACCTTTGAGCAAGTCCTTCCTGATTATTGCTCCAAACGTCATCGTCTTCGAGCGCCTCAGAGGAGATTTTGAAAATGGCAAAATCTTCCAGGATTGGGACTTAATACCGGCTGAATGGAAGCACGATTGGCAAATGACCTTTATCATGCGTGGAGAATCTCGCAAAAGCAGCACAGAGGGCACTATCTACCTGACTAACATCCAGCAGTTATACGAAGGTCGTGACACCGAAAAGGGAGCAAACCCGGTTACTCGCCTCCTTGGGCCTAAGCCGAAAGATGCTACTGGTTCCTGGGAAGATGACATCTTGGAGCGAATAAAGAAGCAAAAAGACCTGTTCATCATTAATGATGAAGCCCACCATGTGCACGATACAGACCTTGAGTGGTACAAGGTTATCCTAAAGCTACACAAGAATCTGAAAGAGAAGCATGGCACCGGATTATCACTCCAACTTGATTTCTCAGCCACGCCCAAGGACCAGAACGGCACCTTCTTCCCTTGGATTATCTGCGACTATCCTTTAGCTCAAGCTATTGAAGACCGGATTGTCAAAGCCCCACTCATAGTTCATCAGATTGACAAAGCTGACCCGGAAAGATATTCAAGTGCCAGTGCAGCCTTCGGCGACTGGATAAACGTTGCCATCTCCCGCTGGCAGGAACATTACAATGCTTATAGCAAGGTCGGGAAGAAGCCGGTGCTTTTCATCATGACAGAGAATACCAGAGACGCCGATGATATCCACGATTTCTTGAAAACCAAGGCCGAGTTTAAAGGCGAAGGTCGGCTGCTGCTGATTCATACGAAGAAAACAGGTGAAGTAAGCGATAAAGACTTGAATCAGGCACGTGAGGCTGCCAGGTCAATCGATTTGCCCGCCAACAAGATCCGGGCAATAGTAAGCGTTCTTATGCTGCGCGAAGGCTGGGATGTGAGAAATGTTTCGGTTGTATTGGGACTTCGCCCCTTCACAGCCAAGGCCAATATCTTGCCCGAGCAGTCAGTCGGACGTGGCTTGCGCTTGATGAGTGGCGTTGGGCCTGACTACATCCAAATTCTGGAAATCGTCGGGACGGAGAAATTCGAGGAATTCGTTAGAGGTTTAGAAGTAGAAGGTGTCGGCGTAGGTTTAACTAAAGAACCACCGTCCTTGGGCGTCCACATATACCCCATGAAGATAAAAGATAAATATGATATCGCCATAGCTATCCTCACTCCTACCCACACCCGTGAATTCAAAGGGCTTAACGACCAGATACTGAACAGTCTTCCAACGAATCCAAGAGGGCTCGCGGTCACTGAAGGAACTGTGAAGAAAGTGCAACTGGTCGAATCAGTGACACAGCAGGTCGTCGCCCAAAAACAGGTAATCATAAGCACTGGCTTGCCGGAAGCGAACGAAATCCTCACTCACCTGACTAATCGCATTTGCAAAGAAGCACACATTGACGGCCAATTCGCCATCATATATCCCATCGTAAGAAAATACGTACGCTCTATCTTCTTTGGCCAGGAAGTAGACCTGGAACATGATAGCATCCGCCGGCTCCTGTCCGATCAACGCAACGCTCAGGAAATCATCTCCACTCTCGCCATGACCATTGGCAAACAAACCATCACCAAGATAACCTCCGCGCTCAGTCCTGAGCCACTACGTTTGCTCGAGCTGGATGGTTTCTACTGGCGGCGGAATTGGGTAGAGTGCAACCGGACTGTCTTCAACATAACTCCTTGCTACAACGATTTCGAAAAGCACTTCGCCCAGTTCTTGGACAAGACCGAAGACATCAATAAATTTGCCAAACTGGCAGAGGAATACACCAAATTTAAGATTGAGTACTTAAACCATAAAGCCGCCATTTCGTACTACTATCCCGACTTCGTCGCTGAGCAAAAGCTGCCCGACGGCTCTTTAAAAATGTGGCTTATCGAAACAAAAGGCTGGGAATTGCCAGACGTTCCTCTGAAAGATGCCCGGGCAATAGGATGGTGTACTGATGCCACAAGACTAACAGGTGTCCCTTGGCAATATCTCAAGATAAGATACACTGACTACGTCGCCTTAACCAACAACCTATCTCAAATGCCATCCTATGGTTTCGCAACGTTGAAGGCTCAACTCGAAGCTAGGTCCGGCGGCGCCAAAATGGCCTTGTAGATCGAGGAATTTGGGGGACACCGTACCAATCAGGCCTGCCGCAAATCAAGTATTCTCCCCAGGGAATGTGGTCATCCGTTTTGGCGGGTAGGACGTCACCCGTCTAGGCGGCTTGACAAGCAGCCGTCAAATAAGATAATATTCAGACTGATTCTTATATGCATTAGGGGTATGATATAAATGGCAGCTAAAAAGACTCTGCGCCAGATTGTCCAGATGGCCTATGACTTGTATGCGCCTAGAGGACAGGATGTGAGCATGGTGCAAGTGATAGCTAAGAAGGATTCGGCGCGGTGAGCGGAGTATGCGTAAGCACCCTGTAGTCGCTATCGCATACGATTTTGACGGTACTCTCTCTCCCGGGAATATGCAGGAACACAGTTTCCTTCCCAACATAGGGATGAGACCGCGAGAGTTCTGGAAGTTAGCGGAACAATTGTCTAAAAAGCATGAGGCGGACAGCGTCTTGACATACATGAACCTGATGCTGGAAAAAGCGGACGAAGCAAAGGTGCCGGTACGTCGGCAAGACTTCAGAAACCACGGAAAATCAATCAAGCTTTACAAGGGGGTTGACACCTGGTTTGACCAAATCAACAATTACGGCAAAAAGTTAGGTCTCAAAATTGAGCACTATATAATCTCGTCCGGTCTCCGAGAGATGATTGAAGGCACCAGCATCGCCGGGAGGTTCAGAAGGATTTACGCCTCGTCTTTCAAATATGACCAGAATGAGGTTGCCGAGTGGCCGGCGCTGGCTATTAACTTCACCACAAAGACCCAATATCTGTTTCGCATTAACAAGGGCGCTCTGGATATCTTTGATGAGAAGAGAATCAATGAATTCGTAAAAATGGAAGACCGGCCTATTCCTTTCAAGCGAATGACATTTATCGGCGATGGTAACACGGATATTCCCTGCTTCAGTCTGGTTAAGAGCCTGGGCGGACATTCAATTGCCGTATATAAACCGAGAACCAAAGGGGCAAAGGAAAAAGCAGCAAAACTGGTCGAAGACGGGAGGGTAAACTTTGTGGTTCCGGCCGACTATTCCAAAGACAGCCTTATTATGAATGTCGTCAAAGCGACACTAGATAAAATGGCGAGTGATTGCGAACTCGATTATCTCGGAATTCAAGACTGAGAGAGGTAAGCCAAATCCCAGGGACACCGTCCCAATCAGGCCCGCCACAAGTCAGGTATAATGTCAGTAGAATCAATAAGGGGTGAAGAGATGAGCGCTCCCGAAACCTATCCAGACAAACACGGATACCTGAGATACCGTGATTCCAATTATTTGGTGCATCGGCGCGTGATGGAAAGGAAATTGGGTCGTCGCTTGGGAAGAGGCGAAATTGTTCATCATATAAACGGAAACAGGCTCGATAATAGGCCCGAGAACCTCCAACTACTTACAGCGAAGGAGCACTACAAGATACATGTGGTGCCAATATTGCAGGAGAGAAGAGAAGCCCGTATCATTGAGAACCTGACACCAAGAATTGAAGCCCAAGGTGCCAAGGCTATTGTGATAGGATTTGCTGCTGCAGGGGCTGTTTTGTTTGTTATCGGGCTGATAACGAGAGCTAAGCTCGGAATGTGGTATATAGGCTTGGTGTTCTTGCTTGGCGCTCTAGCTGGCTGGTTCATTCTGGGGCGCGCAAAATGAAGGGTTCTATCTTAGTCGCCAGAGACACCATACCAGTCAGGCCTGCCGCAAATCAGTACTATCCATACTACCCAGGAGGAGTCTTGACTGAAGAGGACGTGCGGCGTATTCTGAAAACAGTCATGCATCGAATGAAGAGTCCTGACTCTGGGCGTTTTCGATAATGAATATCGCAGAAGTCACACTCGGCAAAATAGCGGTATCCGGTTTGTTGTTTAATTCTCTGACTCCCTACAACGCTTCGCTCGCGAAATTCAGAAAAAGCACCGGCCACAAATTAGACCTTGCGCTTCCAGAGCATCGCGACGCTCTACTGG
>CAZLAL010000116.1:0-5265 GCA_964557455.1 uncultured Dehalococcoidales bacterium | reverse complement strand
GACACGGATTAACAGGCTGGGATAGCTCTTCACCTGTCCAATCAGGTCTGGGGTAAGGATGCCGGCGAAGACCTTAGCTCCGATTCGGTCGTACCAGGCATTGAAGATGGTCAGGCCGGGATGGTCATAGGTGGGATCAGGGTCGGTGGGCCACATTGGCGACACGAGATCGACATAGCTGATGGGAGGTGTGGCAGCAGCCCATGCTGCCAGGTAGCTTCCTGCCGCCTGGACCGTGGCGTTGGTGCTGGCCAGGGCCACGGCTGTCACATTCCCGGCGAAGTTCATTCCAGCGGTGCTGTGGTAACCTCCGATCTGGTTAAGCTGGTTCAAAGTGTCGGTGGTCAGGTCTCCTGCAGCTGCAAATCCGGCCATGGCGCCCATCAAAATCTGGACCCGGTGCCCTTCGCCCCAGTGGATGTCGCTCTCCGCGTATTGCCAGCCGGCTACTGGTTTGTTGTTCCAGTTGGCCATCCAGCCCTGGTCGGGGTTGATGCATCTGGGCATTTCTGAGGGGTCGGTGATGCGGACCCACTCTTGTGTTCCGTCACCCATCAGCGGCAATCTGCGGTCGGCGGGGGATACTGGCTTTACAGGAAAGCGTCCGGCGTGCCAGTAGCCTATGTCGCCGTCTGTGCCCGCCCAGTAGAAGTTGTGGTTGGGCCAGGTAAGCTCGACTGCGTCCTCAAACTCTTCGAGGTTGGTTGCTTCCTGGAAAAGCTGCCAGCTCTGCTCGCCGGCCAGCTCGTTCTTGAAGTAGGGAACGTGCAGCGTAACGCCCTGATGCCCAACGGGATCGATTTCAATAACAGGGCCATATACGGAGCGATAGCAGGTCACGTTGTTGGCGGTGCCATCTTTTTCATAGATTGTCTCAATGCGCGCGTCCATGTCAACCCAGGCACCATCGTGCCAGTACTGGAACGGGTTGACAGGATTCAATCCCAGAATGCGGACATCTATGACATCGGAAGCCCCGGTGGTTGATGTCCAGGCTCCATATTCGCCGACACCGATTAAGATGAAGGGACCTGCTGCGGCGATTGCCATGCCCTGGGCATTGATTCCCGCGCCGTGCAGCCCCAGTTCGTAAATAATCTGCGGGATGCTGTATCCCATCTGGGGTCCGCCCAGTTCAAGCGTGTTGCCGCTTTCCGACAGGTTGCCACTGACGGGAACGGCGTTGCTGCCGAATCTGGTCGGTATGCCCAGCGACTTGAATGCTCCATTGTGGGTTGCCAGGAGCTGCCGGGCTCCCTCAAGGACTCCACTGAGGTTGTCCGGCACATCGGGCAGAGTCACGTCCGTGGAGAAGGCTGTCAAACTCTCACAGCCCGCGGCGGGTATGGTCACAGGCGCTCCAGCGTCATTTAGCGGGAACATATCGTTCCAGACGGCTGGGCCGAGTGGGTCGCCAAGAGTGGCGTTAAGGGCGAGTAGAGCCTCGTATATGTCGCCTTCGCTACCTCCTGTTCCGCCAAATTGCCAGCCCATGAGCACTGTAAGTGCTACCACATCTGAGACTTTAAAGGGCTCGATCTTGGCAATCAGGCCCTCTCCGAAATACTCAATAGGCATCTTAGACATGTCAAGCAGCATCTCTTCAATGTAGAGGTTTATGCCCTCTACGTAAGCCTCAATCATCGGCTTGAGGTGTTCATAACCTGTACCGGGGTCCCAGGCATCATATATCTGCTGCAACTCGGCCTCGCCGTACCACAGTGTTCTGGTGGCGGCGTCTTCCTCTACTGTTGCTAATCCAAACTCAGCCAGACGCCCGGTAGCGGATCGCCTGAGGACATCGGCCTGCCAGAGCCTGTCCTGAGCCATGGCATAGCCGGCTCCGTACGCGAGGTCCTCTTTCGTATCAGCGAAAACGTGAGGGACTCCATAGTTGTCCCTGATGATAGTGGCGCGGACCTCCGGTTCCGGTTCCGGCTCCGGCTCCACCGGTCCGCAGGATAAGGCTATACTGGCGATAAGCAATATAGCTACTATTGATACCAATACCTTTCTCATACTTTATCCTCCTTTAGTATTATCTTGTCTTCGCACTATCGCTTCTGTCAGTCTGTACTTCGCCAGATTTCACCCCCTTTCCTGGTCTCTCAGGCAGTTAAGCTCTGATTTGACGGGTAGTTATGGTACTAGGGGTTGCTTTCGCCGCGGCAGGAGAAAAGAAGCCACATTTCAGATTTCTAGGTGTCTAAACGGTCCGTTGGATACTGTGGGAACCAGGACCACTTTCCGACCTGCACACTTGCCAGGCAACCTTCTGTCAACTGGATAGCATTATATCACCATTCAAAGGGATGTCAAGAATGCGTACCGGCTGACATGATTAGCAGCAATTGCTTTCCCCGATTGTCGGCGAAGCGGCGACCATTCATCAGATAAGAGGGACAGGTTGCGCGTCGCTAATCTGCCGGGGAGGGCATCTTAAAAAGAATGGTGACCCCGGGTTTTCCCGGGGTCACCACCAGATTTTAGTGGGTTACTGGTCTTGCTCCAGTAATTAGTCCGTCCGGCTTATGGGTGAACGGCTGCAGGATTCAATTGGATAGCTTTGGTGCCGGTGTACTCGAAGTTCCAGTCGCCATACTGGTCCTTGAGGTCGGCTCCGGTGATTTCCATCGGCCAGACAGCGTACTTCTTCCACAGGGTCGCAGTGGCGTCCCACTGCCACTGGTCGCCAAGGCCCGTCAGGTAGCCGGGACCATAGACCAGGTCGTGAGCGGTATGGGCCGGCGTAGTCCAACCATCCACATCATAGGCTGGATAGCCAGCCGTGCCGATGTGCGGGTAAAGTTCCAGTACCTGTGCCTCAGTAAGAGCAGGGGTCGAGTTAGTTCCGGTGGCTCCCGGCAGAGGATAGTAGCCAACCTTGCCAGTCGTGGTAACCTGCTGGTTGTCCGGATCTTCCAGCCAGGCAATAATGTCGTCAGTATTGGCGTAGCCCTTTCCGGCAGTACTGTCGTACCAGGCCTCTGATTCGATGGCTGCTGCCAGGGAGAACATGGCATCGTAGGTAGCGGCGGTGTACAGCGGGTACTCTCCGCCTGTAAAGGCCATGAAACCCGTCATGAAGGGCTGCGTCTTAGCGGTCATCTCGACCTCCTCAGCCCAGGTATCAATGATAATGTCATTCTGGATAGTGGGTCCTCCCGGTGGAGGAGTCCCCAAATCAGCGGCAAACTGGGACTTGAACTGGCCCGGTACATTAATGCCTACCGCCATGGCGTTAGGTATCACTGCCTTGCGCACACCAGCAAAAGCAACGCCGGCATCGGCGGACAGCACCGGGATGACAAAGTGAGGATTGACGCCAGCTAGCGGGGTCAAAATTGCGGCCCATTGCGACGGGTCTACCAGCAGGGGATTTACGAACACCGTCGGGGATGCGAGATTAACGTTTATGCCCGGTAGCAGACTCTCAATGACCTCCACCTCCTCTTGAGCCCATGCCAGGTTGTCGGCTACCATGACAGCTCTCAGCGTAGCGTCGGGAGTCATATTGCCTGCTGCCCTGATTAACCTGCCGACCGCGTCAATGTTCCTCACAATAGTCTGGCCCAGGAAGTACTCGTTGTAGGGTGTAGCGTGGAACCAGTACTTGTAGTTGTCATAATCGGTGACCACGCTCTGTTGCAGCGCCTCTGTGGCGGCACCGGCATTCCAGAAAATGACACCCTCACCGCCAGGCCCCACAGCCACTTCCCGGTAGTTGACGACGGCTTCTGTCCGGAAACCACCCATGATGAAGTTCACGTCATCTATCTTGTCAATCATGGCTGTCGTTCCCTGGCCACCTGTCGGGTCTCGGGTCGCTTCACCGGTCTCTATGGGGACCAGTGTGAGGTTAAAGGCCTCGCCGTCTATGTCCACAGTCCCGATTTCAGCTATGGCCAGTTGGGCGCCAATCATCTGGAACTGCCCGGTCATGTGGCTCAACTCTCCGGCTATACCGACATTGATTTTCCCGTCTTCGAAGACGATGTCGCCGACTTCCGGCGGTGTTTCACCGGTACAGCCAGGAAGGACCAGCCCTAATAGCATAAGGCTGGCAACAATCAAGAAAATAATCCTTTTCAATTCATCAACCTCCTTTTTGATTTCTACAGGTGCTCCGATTTCATCGGAGCTGACGTTTGTTGCGGGGACAGACCGGCCGACCACCGATTGCCTCCAGCAAGCTTAACCCTTACAGGCTATCCCGATAGAATCACCTCCTTTCTCTCTTATGGTCTCCCGCCTGTTTTCGGTAGAACAGAGTATGGGGAAGACCAAAACACTAGGTAGATATTCGACCTTTTATCTGTTCGTAATGATTCTTGTCAATTGAGATGCTGTCCAATCCCCCCAGCGCCTCCATTCTTTCCCGTACATAGTTCGTATCATTATATAGTCCCTCTCTACGGTTTGTCAATCGGCATTAACCTTTCTGTGCGGTTTATTCTTACCTTTCCTCCTTTAATATCTGAAGTCTAACATCCAAATATTAAGATGATGTTAACGTTTCGGGAGATGCGCAAATTTCTATGCGCTCAATTTCAAGTCCTAAGGTCCAAATGACAAAGCGATTGGAAATTGCAAAGACGTAAATGCTAAAACCATGCCTGTTTGTCACTTAGTTCTTGAGCCTGGTTTGACATTTGGGCTCTGGCATTTGATATTGTCTGGGATTTCGTGCTCAGGGTTTAGGATTTAACCCGGAGCATTCTGTCCACGGCAGCTCTGGCCCTGACCCGGATTTGCTCGGGGACCTTTACCTCGGGGCCCATCTCCTCCAGGGAGCGCAAGACCTTATCGAGGGTAATCAGCTTCATATCGGGGCAAATGGCGTCCTCGGAAGCGGGAATAAATTTCTTGTCGGGATTGTCCTTTCTCAGCCGGTGTATTATCCCCAGCTCCGTGCCCACAATCATCTCACGGACATCGTCTCGGTGAGCATATCTGCACATTCCGCCGGTGCCGGCTACTTCGTCAGCCAGCGCGATGACCTGCGGTGTGCACTCGGGATGCACCACCACCCTGGCCTGAGGATGTTCCTGTTTTAACTGTTTTATCCTCTGCGGCTTTATCCTGACATGGGAGGGACAGAAGCCGGGCCAGAGCAGCATCTTTTTGCCTGTCCTGCTTGAGACCCAATGGCCGAGATTCTGGTCAGGAACGAATAATATCTCCCGGGGGCCGAGGCTGTTGACCACCTCGATAGCATTGGCGGACGTACAGCAGATGTCTGATTCCGCCTTGACCTCCGCCGGC
>CAZLAL010000115.1:0-3232 GCA_964557455.1 uncultured Dehalococcoidales bacterium | reverse complement strand
TGCCGCAGGAGGCGCCTCCGACTTGAGCACATCCGTTTCATAGAGGTCATTGGGCTCGAGAGTTATCTCGTAGTCGAACCGGCCCTTGCCCTGGTACTTCATGCCTTCCCCGGAGCCGTCCTGACTGCTGCCAAGCTCGCCTGTCAGCTCCAGTTGTTTGGCCGTGAGTATGGCTGTAATCTCGTAGCTGAATTCGTCCTCGATGGTCTTGCCCTGAGCGGTGTCGGCCGTAGTCTGCACCACAGCCCTGATGACAAAGTAGGCCGTGCCGCTGGCAATGCCGATATCCTCCTCAATATCATCGGCTATGCCCTCAAGGCGGACGAGATTCAAAGGGAAGTCCACCGTGAAGACGGTTCCCTCATGAGTCTCTTCCAGCTCAATCATTTCTTTCTGCCACAAGCCGGGGCTCTCGGCAACTATGGACAGGACAAATTCATTAGTAACGTTAGCTACCGGCTGGCTGGATTCGAAGCTGTAGCTGAAAGACAGGGTGACATCCTCGATGATATTGCGGAAGAAAAGCATGGGGACTTCCTCTTCTTCTTTCTCCTCGGTAGCTACGGCATCGCCATAAAGTATGCTGGGCTTCAGGTAAACCGTGTAGTCGAAGCGTCCCCTGTGCTCGTATTGTCCGGCCGCCGTTTCTTCGGTCGGCGCCGCCCCGGAACGTCCCAGCCCGACGGCTGAAACCACCAGCAGGGCAGCAGCCAGGGCGAAGCAGATTATCCTTGCCTTTCTCGACCTGGCAAATACTGTCCAGACTTTCATCGGTTTTGGCCCTCCATTCTAAAGAGTATAAGCTACGGTGTCAATTAATGCTATTGTGACTGCCCCGGCTAAATCCAAATGACAACTGAAGTCCAAATGCTTAAATGCCAAAGCTATTTCTTCTCCGCGCTGCCAGCCTTAAAATAAGGGGGACAAAAGGGGGTTATCGTCAGCACCCTGTTGACACTCTGCCCGGCATCCATTACATTGTTCATAACTCCCCTGACCCCTCTGACCCTTCGACTCCGCTCAGGACAAGCCTTAAGAGGGGGAAGATTTGCGTTTGACATTATTCACAGCTATCCCATGAAGAATTCCTTGACCGCTATGGCTGCCCAGCCGATCTTGGGAATGGCGAAGACAGCTTTGCCCACCACATTTGCGGCCAGTACCGGGTCGGAATCCGGCTCGCTGTTGGCGTCCCCCTGGGTTACGAAAGTTGGTTCCCCTTCCCCTTCACCTTCCCGGACCTCCACTACCCTGTGCACTGTAGTGACCCCTTCCGGTTCCCGGAACTGAATAATATCGCCTTCCTTGATGGTATCCGCCGGTATCTTGATGACGATGATTACATCGCCTACGTCCAGGGTGGGCCTCATGCTGCCGCTTATCAGCGTCGTCGGGTATACCGGAAACAGCCCGACGGCAAACCAGATTATGGCTATGGCGACAACCGTAGTAACAACCCAGCCGGCCAGAGAGCCCTCTTTCTCGCGTCTGGCCTGCCCGGGCCGCCGCCGGGAGCGCAGACTGTTAGCCACCACGAGCCCGGCCACCGGCACCACGGTCCCGATAAGTCCCTTAAACGCCCAGGAGAGGTCGGGGAGTATGGGGGAGAACCACCAGAAGGCCTGTACTATCCCGCGGTAAACGATGGCTGCGAGGGGCGCGCCCAGCAGAGCCAGGAATGAGGCGAGCAGGCTCTCGGCCAGTGCCGGCAGTATGGTCGAGTTCATGTAGCTGATGGAGCCGAGGTCCAGAGAGAGGCCGGTGATGCGGGCTAAGGGGATGGATAGCAGGGCATAGAGCACGGAGACGAAAACTAATGCCAGAAAGCTGTGTTTTTTACCCAGTCGGTTGATTAGCCAGGCCCGGCTGAGTTCCATGCCGGCCAGCATTGCGCCCACGAGAATCAGGTTAGTAATGATGCCCCTCGGGGTGAAGGAATAAGGGCTTCTACCGAAGCCGGAGAAGAGTCCGCCAATGAAATAGAGCACCACCTGGAAGAAGCCAATCATCAGCGCCAACTGAATAATGCTAGTTCTGGCTCTCAGCCCGCCGGCGGTCCTGTAGCCGGGCAGGGACAGTATTGCCCAGGCCAGAAGACCCCAGAGCACCGGCGGAAGGACATAAGTCCTCGCGAAGGGGTCCATGGGCAGACGCGGCAGTATCAGGTTTATCAGGCAATATATGGCGGCAAGGCAAGCAAAAACGAGCCACCGGTTATATCTGGGGTCGTCTCTAAGGCTTATGTCCACTGTAACGCCACTATAGGGTAAAGACTTCCAGCGCGTCAAGGGAGAGGTACCTAGATCTAGATCTGAAGGTTATTCAGTCATCCGCCTCAATGCCACCAGCCCCACAAATTCCACGACTTATGCGATTCCCGCTGGCCCCAGCTGCCACCCCACCAGCCGTCATCGTCGCCGCACTCATCGTCATTGTTCCACCAGCCATCATTATCGCAGCTATCGTCGTGATTACACCAGTCGTCGTCATCCCCGCCGTCGTGCTGGCCCCAGCAAACATCGGCGTGGGCAACCACATATATCTCTCCTGACAGACCGGTCACAGTGTAACTGTCTGTTGTCACGTTATTAAGGTGCTCATGCTTATAGGGGTATTGGCCGGGGGCCACCGTCTCATTGCCCCACGGGTCTTCAGGTAGAGGGTCGTTGCCTACATAAAGCTGCGTAGCTGTCATGTAGTTGCCTGCATAGACGTTGTAGGTAACAACGGCTGTCGAGCCGTCGTAGTCCACCGTCAGCCAGCCGACGTCCGTCCCTTGCGACGTATCGCATTGTGCGGCGCCGGCCCAGAGTTCGAACTGGTAGTAACCTGGCTCCAGGGGGCCATTAGTCCAGCCCCACCGGGCAAAGCCCATGTCGAGAAAGCACGCGGCATAGTCCGGGTGGTAAGCATAGGCCGTTTCGCATATTGCTGAATAGCCGCAGTCGATGCCGATTGAGATTGTGAATGTGTAGCAGGTGTTCTGCGCGGCCGGCTGCTCTAGATGGACATGCACGGCACCGACGACTTCGCCACTGCACTCATCGTCATCGTCGTCGCCCCAGCAGCCACCACCGCAGCCGTCATCATCGTCGTCATCGCCCCACCAGTCATCGCCCCAGCAATCGTCGTCATCATCGTCGTCATCGCCATCGTCGTCGCCCGAGCAGTCTCCGTCACCAAACGAGCTGCCAGGGTCTATTCCACTGGTGGTAACGGTGAGTTCATCAGG
>CAZLAL010000114.1:0-2784 GCA_964557455.1 uncultured Dehalococcoidales bacterium | reverse complement strand
CCCTGCGGTTGCCGAGAACAATGGCTTCTTTGTGCGGGATTTCGCGGGCAGTATCTTCCAGGGCTTGCCTAATATTCATCTCAGGTCCTGCCTAACTGGACAGAGAGTATATCGCAATAAGAGGTATCCAGTAAAGACCCCCGCCACGATCATACTGACAAAAGAATAGAGCCTCTGGCCAGGAAAACTCTTTGTGACTCCGCGCCAGGGCATCGTAATCTGAAGACAATGGGTTGTGAACCATCTTCTGAACTGAGCGTAATGCCGACGCGCGCGCTTTCCGGGTAATCTCACGGCTTCCGCGGCAATTGTTGTGGCGCTTGTTGCTGAAACTGTATGGCAATTACTTCGCTGCCGGCTTCAAATAGCTCTGACTTGATTTGGTGCACGAGGCCCCAGGACTGGGCCTCGTCCGGATTCAAGGTTACCCTCTCAATCATGGCACTGGTAATATCCTGGGCGCTCTTACCGGTATTGGCTGCGATGACTTTAGCAATATTCTCCACATCAATTCTCACGCCCTTCAACCTCTCTTCCAGCAGTTTCTCATCCAGATTCTGCTCACCCCTGAACTGAACATTAACTCCGTGAAACAGGAATCTTGCCTGCGGTACCGACAGCCTCTTTGCACCGGCGCAGTATAAAACGATGCCTATCGAATCCACGCTGCCGAAATTGTGCGTAGTTATGGACGCCGGCAGGCCTTTCAAATAGTTGTATGCGCTTAGACCGTGCATGACGGAGCCGCCGGGCGAGGAGACAAGGATGACAAAATCATTTACTCCCTGCTTCATCTTCTGGTCCACCGCATTCATCAGAGCATTGACGGTCACGTCAATCACCGGGGCAAAAAACCTGATTACAATCGGTTTCGTAGCCATGTTCACGCCTCCAAAATAATCGCGCCCTTTCCGGACAGGGCGCCAGTTCGAGAAGTCAGAGCGACAAGACGGAGAACTTTATCCCTGTTGCCACCGCAAGCCAGACAGGTCACCCTGCGAACCTCCCGTCGTCCTTCGCTGCTGCAAGCTTATGCACATTCTCCTCGAGCCATCCTATCTTTTTCACTTCCCTTATGTCAAATTCGGGAATATAGGGCTTGATATCCAGAAGAGGTGTTCCATCCACAACGTCCACATCCTGAATATGAAGCTTGTTCTTTTCAACCCTGACCAGACGCACCACCGAGATGCCGATAGCGTTGGGCCTGCTCGGGCCTCGCATGGCAAAGACTCCGTGCCTTTCATCATCCATATAGGGCCTGACCAACAATATCCCCGCTCCGGATAGGTGGAAGTGGTACAGCAAAATGATATGGGAAAAGCCCTCGATGTCCTTGAGTCCCTGAGCATATTCCGGGAATATTTCCACCATTCCATTCACGCCGCTGGCGCCGGCAGGCTGTATCGGTGTCCCCTCGGGCTCCTTGAACGGAGAATGAATGACGCCGATCGGCTTATACTTTATCTCCTTCATGCTCTCATTTCTCACATGCAGGTTTCAATTTTGCCAGGGACAAAGTAAAGGCGATTATCACCGCCATAGTGCCTTAATTCTAGCACACGGGACAGCTTTGGCGAGTCGTCAAAACAACGCCAGCAGGGCAAGATTAGCAGCAGGCACTTTTGCTATACTATAAACAGGGATTAGCTTTATGGCAGATACAGAGAACGCCAGGCCGAGAATCGAAAAACTCCGGAACACAATCAACCACCATAATTATCGCTATTACGTACTGGATAGCCCTGAAGTCAGCGACGCAGAGTACGATGAACTGATGAAGGAGCTCAGACAGCTTGAGGCTGAGCATCCTGAGCTGGTCACTCCCGACTCGCCGACACAAAGGATTGGAGCGCCTCCGGTAGAAGCCTTCGGAGTTGTCCAACATGCCCGGCCCCTGTTGAGCCTGGCCAATGCCTTTTCCTATGAGGAGCTGGCAGCCTGGCACAAAAGGGTAAGCAACCTGCTGGGCGGGCGTCAGTTTGACCTTGTTTGCGAGCCCAAAATCGACGGCCTGGCGGTAGCCCTGACGTACGTTGATGGCCTGCTCATCACAGGAGCAACCAGAGGGGACGGCTACAGGGGAGAGGACATCACGCAAAACCTGAAGACCGTCAAGAGCATTCCCCTTTCCGTATCCACAGAAGCACCGTCCAGATTCGAAGTCAGGGGCGAGGTTTATCTTCCCAGGGCCGGCTTCAAGAAGCTTAACGAGGAACGCGCCAGGGACGGGCTCCCGCTGTTCGCCAACCCCAGAAATGCCGCTGCCGGTTCGGTGAGGCAGCTCGATTCCAGCATCACCGCCAGACGCCCTCTGGATATATTCGTCTACGGCCTGGGCTGGGCTGAGGGCAAGTCGGTGCCCGACACTCACTGGCAAATCATGCAATACCTCAAGTCTCTGGGCTTCAAGATAAACCCCAGAATTGGCCTCTTCGACTCGCTCGACGAAGCGGAGAAATACTATCAGAGCTGGGCAGAAGACAGAGAGAAGTCTCCCTACGAGGCCGATGGCATAGTGGCAAAGGTCAACTCCATTGCACTCCAGCAAGAGCTGGGCACCGTGGCTCACGAGCCAAGGTGGGCCATTGCCTATAAATTTCCTGCTACTCAAGGCACCACGAAGCTAATCGACATCGGCATAAATGTCGGGCGCACAGGGAGCCTCAACCCTTACGCAATTCTCGAGCCGGTCCGGGTGGGAGGCGTGACTATCAGTTCGGCGGCGCTGCACAATGAGGAGGACATCCACCGCAAGGATATCAGGATTGGAGACTGGGTCGT
>CAZLAL010000113.1:0-4760 GCA_964557455.1 uncultured Dehalococcoidales bacterium | reverse complement strand
CCCTAATGGTCACATATGTTACCGCCTGTTGCCAAATCACCTTTTGCGCAGTCCAGAACAGCTTTTTCAGGATCGTCACCACGCACGCCAATAAGGACTTTGATACCACGCTCATTGAAAAGGGCCTGTGCCCGGGAGCCCATGCCACTAGCTATCACAACGGAAACTCCCTGCTCAGCCAGCCAGCCGGGAAGAACCCCAGGTTCATGTCCTGGCGAACGGACCATCTGCCTAGCCACAATTGACATAGCTGACTCGTCAACATCAAACAAGGCAAAATGGCTGCAGCGGCCAAAATGAGCACATACTTTGCCATCAGCTACGGGGACTGCGTATCTCACTCCATTCTCCAGGCTAGTTCAAATTCGACGTCATCCGATTTCTATCTGCTAGAATACATGTAAGTTCTAGAACGTGCACAAATATCTCCCGTCTTTCGCCACAGTCCTAGCACTCATAACCGGAAATCCACACGACGCTTCAGACAACTAGTCGCTACATAGCCTTGATAGCAAGTTCCGCTGCATCGACCAAGTGATAAACTATTGGGGATGCTGTCAGGGCCGGATGCGTGCCCATTTGAAACAGCGACACATCGTAAGCAGTCATCTTGTTCTGGATAAAGGAGCTGACGACATTTGCCATCTCGGCAGCACTTTTGCCTCCTGAGATTCCACCACCGAGCAACTGCCCGTTATCCCTGGAGAACAACAGCTTTACTCTCGTTGAGACTGACCCTGACATGCCAGCTGGATGCGTGTCCGCAGCGGTTATTTCACCCGTTACGATATCATAACCTTCCTGTATGGCAGCTCTCTGCGTTAAGCCAGCACAGGCAAAGGCTCGCCCGCCAACTATAGTAGAGAAGACGCCAACAGCCCCTGGGTTACGATAGCGCGTATGAAAGAGATTAGCTCCGGCTATACGTGCCTCGGCGCCGGCGATAGATGCAAGCATAAGGCGACTGGGCTTACCACTAAAGAACGACACTTTTTCCGCGCAGTCCCCGCAGGCAAAGATATCTGGATCTGTGGTGGTGCGCATATACCTGTCCACCGCAATTGCTTTTGCTGGCCCCGTCTCAAGTCCAGCCTTCTTAGCCAGTTCAGCGTCCGGCACCACGCCGACCCCGATAATGACCACATCGGCTTTCAACTCTTGCCCCCCCGACAACTTAACCCCGGTAACCTGCTTATCACCGAGTACTGCCTCGACTTTGCTCTCCACAAGCAATTTAATCCCTTTGTCCTTGAGCACAGCCTCAGCTTCGACACAGAACTCCTCATCTAAAGCTAGCTGTAGACAATGGGGAAGCAGTTCCACGATAGTGACATTGGAGTCACGACCTTTCTTGCACTCATCAGCGAACTCGACACCAATGAAGCCTCCTCCTATTATCACAATATCCTTGGCATTATTAAGTACGGACAGCATATTCCTTAAATATGCCACATCCTTCCTGGCGGCGAAGACATTACCCTTGTCGAGGCCGGGAATTGGCAGGGATATTGGAGAGGAACCGGTGGCCAGAACCAGCTTGTCGTACTTGACTGCATCTCCGTTATTTAACGAAACCGCCTTCTTTCCCCTGTCTATTTCCACCGCTTCGCCCTTGACCAATTCAATGCCATTGTTCGCAAGCAAGGCATCGGCAATCAGATTCTTTTCCGGGCTGCCCAGGGTTCCGAAAATATAGGGAATTCCACAGGGAACAAGCACCTGCTCTTCCTTCCGCACTAGAATAACGCTCTTGTCCTTATACCTTCTGCGGGAGCTAATAGCAGCCACTGGCCCAGCAGCACTGCCACCCACAATTACTACATCGGCGCTTTTCATTCTTTGTCTTTCCTCCTACGTTAGTTTTGTTCCTGAGTTCTTGTCAGCTCAACCCACGGCAAATAAACTGCCACAGCTTTTCTATGGCCTGACTGACTTGGGCGCCGTCATATTCTACCACAGGTACTCGTTTAATGAGAGCCTCAGTAAACACATTGTCAAAGGGTATCTTTGCTGCCACTTCTATTCCCTGATTAAAGCAATACCTTTCGATCTCTTCAGTATTCTTCTGATTAATATCATACTTATTTATGCACACCAGGGCAGGAATCCCAAAGTGGCGACAGACACCAATGACACGCTCAAGGTCATGAATCCCTGATAGCGTAGGCTCGGTAACCAGCAACGCCAGATTCGCACCGGATAGCGAGGAGATGACCGGACAGCCTGTGCCTGGAGGGCCGTCCGTAATGATGTAGTCCAGATTGTCTCTCTCTCCGATGATTTTAGCATTCTGCCGCACTAGTGCCACCAACTTCCCTGAGTTTTCCTGGCCAATACCCAGTCTGGCATGGCATAAATAGCCGTATTTGGTTTCCGAGATAAACGAATGCCCGCTCATAGTGTCCTTCATGGCTATCGCATCAACGGGGCAAACGTGGTAGCAGAAGCCGCACCCCTCGCAAGAAATGGGGTCAATTTTGAAGTCCTTGATAGCATCGAAGCGGCACACTTCCTGACATAGGCCACACTCCGTACACTTATCCTTGTCTATAAGAGCGACTTGGCCGCTCCAGAATTCCTTTTCTTCCTTGACTTTTGGTTTAAGGAGAAGATACAGGTCGGCGGCATCCACATCACAGTCAGCTAGCACCTTACTCTGGGCCAGGGACGCAAAGGATGCCACAATAGATGTCTTACCTGTTCCTCCCTTGCCGCTAAGGACCACGATTTCTTTCACTTAGTCCTCACTTCATAGCTTGCAGCGGGGACAAGCCGGGTACGTCTTTTCCGCTCGGTCCTGCAGACACTCACTACAGCGCTCAATTTCTTCAGCCTTTGCCTTCCTTGAGCAAATATGAAACGCTAGCCTTCGCCATATATGTCAGCCTTCACAGATATGTCTAGCTACTTATGCCAACTTCTCTCCAGTCAGTCATTTTCTTACCTGACCAGCAGCGGTTATACCTCTTATATCATGAAAAAGCCTGAGAAAGTGCTCACGCCACCCGGGCATCCCTTCCACCAGAGGAATGCCCTGGGAATAGAGTACAGCGATCTCTCTATCCAACGGAATCTTGAGTAGAACTGGTATTCCTTCCCGATGGCAATATTGCTCCACTTCGTCGTCTGTTATACCGACACGGTTAATTACCACGCCGCAGGGAATGCCCAGCTTCCTCACTACCTCCACCGCCAGCGAAAGGTCATTTAGCCCAAAGGGAGTCGGCTCAGTCACAAGGAGACAAAAATCGCTCCCTTTTACCGCCTCCACTACGGGACACGAAGTCCCCGGAGGAACGTCGATAATTGTAATACCTGCCGGGTCAATATACTTCTTTACTTCCCTGATGACAGGTGGAGCCATTGCTTCGCCAATGTTAAGCCTTCCTTGCACCAACTCTAAATTGCCAGACTCGCCTCTTTCGACTACCCCCACTTCTTTCCCTAGCTCAGAAATAGCAGACTCAGGACATAAGTATGAACATGCCCCGCAACCATGACAGAGCTCGGGGAATACAAGCACTTTTTCTTTAAGCACCGCAACGGCGTTATAGGCGCAGACTTCGGCGCATTTGCCACAATAGGTACATTTCGCTTCGTCTACATTAGGGATGAGAATATGTACAGGCCGGCTTTCCTTGATAGCTAGGCGTAACAGGATATTAGCGTTCGGCTCCTCTACATCACAGTCCAACAATTGCACCCTGCAATTTTCACTTACAGAAAGAGCCAGGCTGGTAGCGACCAGCGTTTTCCCTGTGCCACCTTTGCCACTGGCAACAGAGATTATCATTCTATTCCCGAACCATCTTTGCTCCACACTTGGGGCAGTTGACGTCATAACAGGGAACACCCGCCTGGTGAGCGACCCTTGCCCCGCAACTAGGACACACGCAATCTCCGCTAGGGCCTGCACCCGGGCGGTTTCCACTCATTCTGCCTCTGCCACCACCACCCCCCAATCCCCTTCCAGTTCCCGCACCTTGCCCGTAAGGGCCAGTGCCATCTCCTCTAGGCATAACACACCTCCCCCAAGAATTGGTTTTCCATTACCCCGGTGGAGGCAACCCCTACACTCCAGAACCTGACGTCGGGCTATTCACCTCCCCGGGTTCAGCGCCACCCACCCGCTGCTGAACGACTGACGAAACAGCGTCTTGGTCACATCAACACGGCATCCAGGACAACTCAAACTAGGACCACCTTAACCAATAGGTCGGCGAACTTCAGATTTTCGCCCACAGAGCCAGTACCAGTATTCATGGATTGGCATAGATTATCTCTCTTTTCCGAGCTCTTCGAGACGGCGCTGGATTTCATTTAGCTGCTGCGCTAGCATGTGGGCCTGAGACTTAAGCATCTCTATCTCTTGTTCTGAGCCCATAGCTTCAAAGCTTGGCTGAGATGTCATTCCTGGCCCCATGCCCATACCCATACCCATGCCTCTACCCATTCCCATTCCCATACCTCTGCCCATTCCCATACCCCTGCCCATACCACGACCCATACCGATACCCATACCAGACCCCATACCCGGCCCCATCCCGTAATGGCTAGCTACACTCGCTTGAGGGCTTGATTGAAACTTCCCCGCTTTGTAGGCTTCAACAGCGTCTCTTATCTTACCCGAGACACCGTTGACTACCTTAATCCCGGCAGCCGAAAGAGTCTGGTAAGCGTTGGGGCCACAATCGCCCGTGAGCACGACTTCCGCTCCTTTACTGGCAATCATCTGAGCTGTGCCGATGCCCGCCCCACCA
>CAZLAL010000112.1:0-3859 GCA_964557455.1 uncultured Dehalococcoidales bacterium | reverse complement strand
TGGCAAAGTTGCCATAGTTGTTGGTGGTGCTGGGGGCATCGGTCATGCACAGGCTCTGGGCCTGGCAGATGCTGGTGCCGATGTCGTCGTGGCCAGCCGTAAGCTCGAGCATCTAGAGCCGGTAGCCAAGGAGATAGAAGCCCGGGGCAGAAAGTCACTGACGGTTCCGGTGGAGGTTACTGATGAGAAATCAGTATCGGCTATGGTCGATAGTGTCTTAAGGAAATTCCCTCGCATTGACATTCTGGTGAACGCTCACGGGCTGGCGATTCGCAAGCCTGCCGACACTTTTCCCATCGACGAGTGGCAAAAGGTCATGGATATCAACACGCGCGGGACTTTCCTCACCTGCCAGGCGGTTGGGCGAGTGATGATCAAGCAGCGCAATGGTAAGATGATAAACCTGTCGTCGGTGAGAGGCAGATACGGCCTCCCTACAGACTACGCGGCTTACTGCGCCAGCAAAGGGGCCGTCGATACACTGACACGGACGCTGGCCTGCGAGTGGGCTAAGTACAACGTGCTGGTGAACGCACTCGCGCCAACTGTTGTGGAGACTGAACTAACTCGCTCTGCCTTAGCCGACCCCGAGTACGCCAAGAGGATGAAGTCTCGCATCCCGCTCGGCCGCTGGGCAATGCCGGAGGATATTGTGGGGGCCACCGTATTCTTCGCCTCAAAGGCATCGGACTTCATTACCGGGCAGATTCTGTACATTGACGGTGGCGTCACTACTTGGTAATAGAATATTTGACAGTTAAAATTCAAGGAGGTGTACGCAATGGGAAAAGAAGTTCTGGTTGATTTGAGTCACCCGTTTGGTGCTGGCTCACCGCTATGGCCGTATTTCGAAGACGTTAAGATTGAAAGAATGCACTATATGGCAAAGTCTGGCGTCCTGTCCCAGAAAATAACGACCGTTATGCATTGCACCACCCATGCCGATTCACCAGGGCACGTATATGAGGGCGGTTTGTTTACTCACGAAATTCCGCTGACCTCATACTATGGCGATGCTGTAATCTGGGATATCCCAAAGAAGAAATGGGAGCTCATCACCGCCAAGGACCTCGATGCTGCCAATAAGAAGCTGCCTATGAAGCCAGGCGACATCATCATTATCCATACCGGCTGGAATAAGTACTGGGGCGATAACACCACTTATTTCTGTTATTCACCCGGATTGGGCAAAGAGGCCGGTGAATGGTTCGTAGCGCATAAAGCTAAGGCCATCGGCGTGGACCAGCAGGCCCTGGATCATCCGCTGCATACCGCTATTGCGCCTCACGGCCCGGGGCCGCTGCGCCCGGATATATGCGCCGAGTATAAGAGGGAGACCGGGCATGACGTGTTGCAGGACTTCCCGGAGTGGGAACCCTGCCATAACATCATAATGCGGAACGGCATTCTCGGCTGGGAAAATGTCGGCGGCGACATCGCTAAAGTAGTCGGGAAGAGGTGCAAGCTTTCTGGTTTCCCGATCCGATGGTACATGGGTGACGGCTCCATCGTCCGTATGGTTGCCTTCATCGATGAGAACGACCTCAACGATGTCCCGGACCGCGTTTACAAATATGGTACACAATAGTCCAAATCGCTCACCATCCGAGTAATCTGCAGCTAGAATGGAGTGAATATGAAGAAAATCAGTCTGGCTCAGGTCAAGCCTTATGAGGCTGGCGGCCATTTCAAGATGACTGCGCTCAGGTTAAGCGGCAAAGAAGAGACCGGAGCTCAGAAGTTTTGGGTGGGTCTTTCTCACTTTCTGCCGGGCGGTGGAGCCGAATTCGGCGCTACCCCAGCAGAGAAATACTACTTCGTCCTGGAGGGAGAAATCACGGTCAAGACCGAGAAGGAAGAGATTACCCTGGGGCCATGGGACTCAGTCTACATCGCTCCCAACGAAGGTAGATCAATACTCAACAAGACGAATAAGCCGGCGAGCATGGTGGTAGTCATTAATTACTAGGGCGAATTCTTCTCCCCCCGAGTAGCTCTGGCTCCGCTTGGGCCCACAGAGAGACACACGTTACAGGAAGTGAAAGAGCGGCCTTAATGAATGCTGAAGATATCAGCAATATTGCTGTGGTTGGCGCGGGCATGATAGGACCCGGCATTGCTCAGGCTTTTGCTGCCAAGGACTATCAGGTTTGCTTGCTCGACATCAGAGAGGACATACTCTCGACAGCACTTGACAATATCAGGTCAAACCTCACCACTATGGCCGAGAAAGGGGTGGTCCGCGAGAGCGAAGTCGATGGTATAACAAGCAGAATAAGGACTACCACCAGCATTGCTGAGGCTGTCTCAGGCGCGCAACTGGTTATTGAGGCCGTCAGTGAGAATTTAGACTTGAAGCAGAAGGTGTTTCGAGATTTGGACAGCCTCTGCTCTCCAGACACCATTCTGGCTACCAACACATCTGTAATCAGCGTCACCGAAATCGCAGCCAAGGCCAGCCGCCGCGAGAGAACTCTGGGGACTCATTTCTGGAACCCTCCTTACATTATTCCCCTGGTGGAAGTGGTCAAGGGAAGGGAGACTTCCGACGAGGCCCTGGAGACAACCTATCAAGTCTTGAAAAAGGCCGGTAAACACCCGGTAAAGGTCATGAAGGATGTGCCCGGTTTTATCGCCAACCGGCTGCAGCACGCCCTGTGGCGGGAGGCTATCTCCATCGTGGAACACGGTATTGCCGACGCCGCTACTGTTGATGAAGCGATTAAGAATAGCTTCGCCATTCGGCTGCCGGTTCTGGGGCCTATTGAGAACGCCGACATGGTAGGACTCGACCTGGTGCTCTCTATCCACGATTATGTTCTCAAGCATCTTGAATCTTCTCCGAACCCCTCGCCCCTGCTGAGGGAGAAGGTGAAAATGGGAGAGCTGGGATTCAAGACGGCCCAGGGTTTTTACACTTGGTCTCCCGAAGATGTCATCAAGTCCAGGGAAAGGCTCCTGGAATACCTCATCGAATGGAGCAAGAAAGAAGAGGGCAAAGCATAGAACGACTTGGAGTTATACTGCAGTAAGCCATTGCATTTTGTGCAAGAGACAGATTCTGCAGGAGGGACGTACAGATGGAGAAGCTAATCATAACTGCCGCTCTGACCGGCAATATTACACTGCCAACACAGACGCCTTATCTGCCGCTGACGCCGCAACAAATCGCTGATGAGGCGGTGAGGTGTGCTGATGCCGGGGCGGCTTCCGTGCATATCCATGGCAGAGACCCGCAGACCGGCAAGCCGACTACTGACCCAGCGGTCTATCGTGAGATTGCCACTCTCATTAAGGCAAGAAGCAATGTTGTAGTTTGCGTAACCACCGGCGGCACCATGGAAATGACAGCCGCGGAAAGAATAAGAGTTGTCCCCGCTCTCAAACCGGAGCTGGCTACATTCAACATGGGCTCGATTAACTTCTCAATTCATCCCATAGCCGAACGCTACAAGGACTCAGACTATAAATATCCCTGGGAGAAGGACTTTGCTGCCGGAACGATAGACTTCATCTTCCGTAATACCTTCGGTGATATCGAGCACTTCTGTAAGACCATGACTGAGAACAATACCAAGCCCGAACACGAGGCATACGACGTAGGCCACCTGTACAATATACAGTATTGTATTAAGAGAAAGCTCGTGAAATTCCCCATCTGGGTGCAATTCGTCACCGGCATACTGGGTGCGATCGGTGCTGATCTCGAGAACATCATGTTTATGAAGCAGACTAGCGATCGGCTGTTCGGGCCGGAGAACTACAAGTGGTCGGTAATCGGTGCCGGCTATCCGGCCGAGTTCAACCTGGCGACACTATCCATAATGATGGGCGGGCACGTCCGCGTGGGCTTTGAAGA
>CAZLAL010000111.1:0-2988 GCA_964557455.1 uncultured Dehalococcoidales bacterium | reverse complement strand
GGGGGAGATAGAAAAGATTTTTTTCGAAAAACGATTCCGTGGAGGCAAGAGAGGGACGTTGGAGCGGGCACACGATATGAAACAAAGATATCTTTCGTTTATTGAAAACAAATTGTCGTCAATGGGATTGAGACAGGAAGCAGGTGAGGGCGGCGGCGGTGAAGCTAGCGGCAGGTTTGGTGAGGACAAGGCTGCGTTGGTGGGATTCGGGGAGCAGCCAGGTGTGGCGGGCGGCGGTGAAGGTGGGAGGTTTGACGAAGACAAGCTTTCGTCAATCGGAAACAAGCAACAAACAGATATGGTCGGCGGTCAGCAAGATCGCATGTTTCGTGAGGGTAAGCCTTCGTCAATGGGATTCAGACAGGAACCAGGTGAGGGCAGCGGCCGTGAAGATCACAGGTTTGACGAGAGCAAGCTCTTGTCAATGGGATTAAAGCAACAAGCAGATGTAACGGACAGCCATGAAGATAGGGGCAGGTCTGGCAAGGACAGGCTTTCGGCAGTGGGATTCAAGCAGGATGGGGGGATGGCGGGCGGTGAGGAGGATGGCAGGTCTGGTGAAGGCAGGCTTCTGGTGCCGAGATTTGATCGTGGGCTAAAAGTAGTAGTTGATCCGGGTAACGGTGCTGCCTCCAGGTTTGCCAGTGACATTTTCGCCCACCTGGGGGTTAATGTCATACCGATAAATGATGAGCCGGATGGTCTTTTTCCGGGCAGGAGTCCCGAGCCTAAGGAGGACACCATCGCAGGCACAGTTGATTTTCTGCGAAAGCATAATGCTGATTTAGCAGTCTGCTTTGACGGCGATGCCGACCGGGTTGTTTTCTGCGACAAAGAGGGCTTCCTTGGTTTCAACGAGCCGATCGCCTTCATATCAAGGGTGGCAGTTGAACGAACAGGTAGGAAGAAGATTGCCACTACGGTAGAAACCGGTGCTCTTGTTGACTTATCGGTGAAAGACCTGGGTGCGGAAGTGGTCAGAGGCAGAGTCGGTGATGTGCCGGTAGCCCATTTAGTGAAAGAGCTCGATGCTGCCTTAGGAGTTGAGCAGGTAGGGGTGTACATTTTCCCCGAGCTGGGCTACTACCCGGATAGCATTTTTGCCGCGCTTTTCCTGTTAAGTCAGATAAGCGATGCCGGGGAAATCAGGCGGTTTTTCAGGAATATGCCCAGGTTATTCTTCGAAAAAGCGAAGGTTTCCTGTCCTAATGAGCTTAAGGAGCCGGTCATGGCTCAGGTGAGAGAAAATGCCCAGCTTTTTGCTCATGATGAGAGGCCGAGCAGAATCGGGACGCTTGATGGCCTGAGGCTCGACTTTTCTGATTCCTGGGTGCTCATGAGGGCCAGCGGCACCGAGCCACTCATCCGAGTAATCTCCGAGTCAACTACACAGAAACAGACGAAAGAACTAATAAGAAGGGGCAAGGAAATCGTTCAGAGCCTGGTGAACGCTAAATAAACAGAAGCTGGCAAAGAGTGCTTTGCCTCGCCCAGCGCAGGGGAGTAAGAGATAGGAACTGGCACCCTCACCTGAGCCCTCTCCCGTCAAGGGAGAGCAAACTATAGAAACGAATCAGGCATAGGGAATGAGACAAAGGAATCAGGCAGATGAAGCCGTGCGAGAAAGTTGAGGAAGGCATAATGAAGTCTAGTCGCTCTAACATGAAAGCCGTATTTTTGTGCGGCGGACGAGGCAAGAGGATGTTTCCCATCGCTGAAGACAAATTTCTCCTCGATTTTCTGGGAAAGCCTTTGCTCGAACATCAAATAACTGTAGCCCGCGAGGCAGGTTTGAGCCATTTCGTCATGATTGGAAATCCCGATAACATGGCGAAGATACAGCAAATAATCAAGAGGATTCGGGGGATAAAGGTCGACTTCGCCGTCCAGGAGAAATCACTAGGCATTGCGGATGCTCTGAAGAGCGCCGAGCGCTTCCTGGACGGGCAGATTCTGGTGATAAATCCCAATGACGTTTTCTCGAGCTCAGCCTACAGCAAGATCATGACTGCAGCCCAAAAAGCCACTGCGTCCTCCTATATTCTGGGCTATAGAGTGGAGAAATACTTTCCGGGAGGCTATCTGGAAGTAAGCTCGCGAAGTGAGCTGCTACACATCGTGGAAAAGCCCGGTGCTGGTAACGAGCCCAGCAAGCTGGTAAACATACTGGTTCACTGCCACAATAACTCAGAGGAGCTTTTCCGCCATATTGAAGGGGTAGAGACCAGCAGGGACGATGTCTATGAATGTGCGCTGGACGACATGGTGAAGGCAGGGCAGAGAGTCAAAGTCATTCCTTACGACGATTTCTGGGCGCCGATAAAATACCCCTGGGATATCTTCAAAGTAATGGAGCATTTTCTGGACAACGCACAACATTGCATTGCCCCTTCAGCCCGCATCTCCGAGAGAGCGACGGTTGAAGGAAAGGTCATCCTGGGTGATAACGTCAGGGTACTGGAAAATGCCGTTATCCGAGGGCCTGTGTATGTGGGAGCGAACTCCATCATTGGGAATAATGTCCTGGTGCGAGACTATAGTCACATTGGTGCCAACTCTGTTGTTGGCTATTGCAGCGAGGTAAAGCACTCATACATCGGCGACAGTTGCTGGTTCCATTCGAATTATGTCGGCGATTCCATAATAGACGACAACTGCTCTTTAGGTGCCGGTAGCGTGCTGGCTAATTTCCGACTCGACGAAGGGAATATCCGGGTGAGAGTGGGTGATAGCCTGGTCGATACCGGTCGCGACAAGCTGGGGGCGATGGTGGGTCGAGGTTGCCGCATCGGAGTAAATTCCAGCCTGATGCCCGGGGTTCGAGTAGGCGCTGGTTCTTCTGTAGGACCACAGATATGTTTGCATAAAGATCTGGCCGCCAAGAAGATCGCTTTGCCGGGGTGCCGATACCTGGTAAAGGACAACAAGACAAAACTCGACGAAGGCAAAAGAAGAGAACTGCTGGACAAGTTGAAGGAATCAAGGAGA
>CAZLAL010000110.1:0-4221 GCA_964557455.1 uncultured Dehalococcoidales bacterium | reverse complement strand
AGCACGCTGGTTTCGGCGATGCTCCTAAGTTTCCTACCCCACACAATCTCCTTTTCTTGCTCCGTTACTGGAAGCGTCGAGGCGAAAAGGCAGCCCTGGATATGGTGGAGAAGACTCTTCAGGCAGTGCGGCGCGGCGGCATCTATGACCATGTTGGGTTCGGCTTCCACCGGTATTCAACGGATTCACAATGGCTTGTGCCGCACTTTGAGAAGATGCTTTACGATCAAGCTATGCTAGCTATGGCTTATACTGAAGCTCGTCAGGCAACCGGAAACACGGATTATGAAAGGACAGCAAGGGAGATTATTACGTATGTTCTACGGGATATGACAGGACCGGAAGGCGGATTCTACTCTGCTGAAGATGCCGATAGTGAGGGAGAGGAAGGCAAGTTTTACCTTTGGGAGCAAGAGGAGGTACGGAAGGCTGTTGGTAATGAGGAACTCGATTTCGTCGCCAGGGTATTTAATATCGAGAAGGATGGCAATTTCGCGGAGAAGGCTATTACTAAGAGGAGCGGGGTCAACATTGTGCACTTAAGAAAGTCGCTCGAAGAGCTTGCCTCCGATTTGCGTCTGTCTCAACAGGACCTTCAAGAACATCTGGAAGCCGTACGGCAGAAGTTATTTGTCTATCGCGAAAAGCGTGTCCATCCTCTGAAGGACGATAAGATTCTGACCGACTGGAACGGGTTGATGATTGCCGCGCTGGCCAAAGCCGCCCAGGCCTTCGATGAGCCGGAGTATGCTGAAGCGGCCGGTCGTGCTGCAGATTTCATACTTGGGAATTTGCGCCAACCAGACGGCCGACTCTGGCACCGCTACCGGGATGGTCAGGCTGGCATAAGCGCGAATCTCGATGACTACTCTTTTCTAGTTTGGGGTCTGCTAGAACTGTATGAGGCCAATTTTGACCCGAGGCATCTTAGAGCGGCCGTGGAACTGAACAGTGACATGCTAAAGCACTTCTGGGACGAAGGTGGTGGCGGGCTCTACCTCACTCCTGACGATGGCGACAGCCTGTTGATCAGAAAGAAGGAGATTTATGACGGTGCGGTTCCATCAGGGAATTCCGTGGCCATGCTGAATTTGTTTCGTCTCGGGCATATGACCGCCACATCCGACTTAGAGAAAGAGGCAGCGGCGATCGGTCGCGCCTTTTCGGGAATCGTCAAACAATCACCATCGGCCTATACTCAACTCATGGTTGCGCTGGATTTAAAAATCGGCCCTGGCTATGAAGTGGTTATCAGCGGTAAGTCAAATGGCAGAGATACCAGAGCTATGCTAAGGGCGCTAAGAACGCCTTTCTTGCCGAATAAGGTGGTGCTTCTCAATCCGGCGGAGCAGGAGTCTCCTGAGATAGCTCAGCTTGCTGCTTTCGTCAGGGATCAGCCGAGCGTCGAGGGTAAGGCCACGGCTTATGTCTGCCTTAATCGCAACTGCAAGCTGCCAACGACGGACATCAGCCAGATGCTGGAGTTACTCAACGCGGGATAAGCGTCTCGGCGACTAGACCGCGCTGGCACTGACGATAAGTAAGGCGTCCTCACTAATTGCAGCGGCTTGGGGGGCGATGACAGAGAAAATGGGGTTGTCACTTCCTCTATGATAAACTAGCGACATGGTAAAGCTTACGTTCTACGGCGGTGTTGGGGAAATTGGAGGCAACAAGATTCTCCTCGAGGACGATAAAGGTAAACTCTTCCTGGACTTTGGCTACCCGTATAGCAAGTATCGGATCTTCTACGAGGAATATTTAAAACCTCGAGCCGGAGCCGGACTTCTCGACCTGCTGGTAATGGGATTGCTGCCTCATCTCGAAGGCATCTACCGCACCGATTTGGAGACAGCAGGCTTGTGGCAGCAGTTTCGGCCTGCCGAGCATTATCGGAGGCTCGAAGATATAGATGCAGTCTTGTTGACTCACGCTCATCTCGACCACTCCGGCCACGTCGCCTTTCTGAGAGAGGATATCCCGGTGTACTCCACCGCCACCACGGCGTTTATTGCCAAGGCTATACAAGACTCGGGAAAGGCAGACTATGATCAGCAGGTGTGCTATTTCACCCCACGAATGGAGGACTGTCTAAAGGGATGGAAGCAGGGAGCTTATGTAGCTAGTAGTAGTGGTGATTGCCAGCGCCGTTTCTGCGTTGCCGATAAGTCGGCGCTTAGCGAAGAGGCGATGAGCTTTTGGGGAGAGGGCACGCGCCGGAAGAAGCTTGCTTCACAGCCGCTGGATGGCATCGATAAGTGCAGATTCAATCTGCGCTGCTTCCCTGTAGACCACTCCATTCCCGGTCCCTGTGCGTGGGGCATTGAGACGAGTTCTGGGTGGCTGATTTATAGCGGCGACCTGCGACTTCATGGCAAGCGAAGTAGGGTCACTGAGACATTTATAAAGGAGGCAGCTCAGCTACACCCCAGGGCATTAATCCTTGAAGGCACCAATGTGGATAAGAGAGCGAATGTCTTCGAGCGGGAAGTGCATGAAAATGCCTTCAAGGCTATTAGCAGTGCTAGAGACCTGGTTATTGCCGACTTTCCCGCTCGAGACGTGGATCGTCTGCTTACCTTCTTGCAGATTGCCAGAGACAGCAAGAGGAAGTTGACTATACTGCCCAAGGATGCCTATCTTTTGAAGACCATGCGCCTTCTCGAGCCCGAGATACCGGACATTGCGCAAGAATCTGCCCTGGCCATCTACCAGGAGACAACAGCAGCCAGAAGCCCTGCTTCATGGTTGCGAAATATATACAAAGAATACTCCAGCAAGGTTGTCTTGGCCAAAGATGTTAGTTCCAATCAAGGCGAATTCGTTCTCTGTTTTAGTTTCTGGGATTTGAATGAGCTACCCAGCATACAGCCGCGGGACGGGAGCCTTTATGTCTTTAGCTCCAGCGAACCTCACAATGAGGAACAACAGATGGACTTCTGGCGCCTGCATCACTGGCTGGACCGTTTCGGGCTTAGAGGGTTCGGCGTACCTGTACAAAAGAATGGCCAGTGGAAAATACCTGAGGGGGAAGAGGGGCTACACGCCTCAGGACATGCCTGTGGTGCTGATCTGCTGCGAATTGCGCGTGAGATTCAACCGGAGATGCTGATACCCGTGCACTCTGAGAAGCCGGAGTTCTACGTGGAGAATCTGCGTGGCAGCGGAATAAATGTTGTCCTTCCCACTGAAGGTAGAACAATCGAAGTATAACTGGCGACATCTGGCGAGGCCCATTATCCCAGCTGCAGCAAGGCTATAGCAACTGGTTGAGCTGCCATCCCCAATCTACAAATTCACCATTAAGTATGCCATAGGCTCGCGCCTCGCGGTCTGGTCGCCAATACTATCAGCGCCGCTGAAAGCAGCGCTAGCAAGGCTACTAGCGCTATCCTCTGCATCAGAGCACTGTCGAGCGCAACGGTGCTCATGACCACTGCGGGCATCAACCCCACTCTTACTATCGGCTTCAGGCCCGGATGCTCGGTTATGAATTTAGCTACAGGCGGGCTGGTCCTGTAATAAATATCTACGAGAGCTCGCCCCACCGGGTTGGTGAGAAGATACTCATCTCTGAACTCACGCAGAATCTGTATTTTTTCGGCCGTGGGGGTGCCGTAAGCCGCGGTGGCGATGAAGCAGCCGCCTCCACTGGGAGGGGGTTCGGGGGGAGGGGGATAGCGCAATGGCGGCAACGAAAGCAACAGATTCCAGTGAACAACCAGACTTGTGGCTACCACTATGCCGTCTTCAAGCCCCACCGTGCGAAGCCGGCCTGCGGCCACCTGAGTAATGTCTTGCCAGTCATCCGCATCGCACTGTCCGCTGTAGTTGTCTCCCGTGGCAATGACTGTGTCATCGGACTTCAGCCCTACTGTGTGTGAGTAACCTGCAGCGACTTGGCTGATGCCTGTCCAGTAGGCGACATTACCCTCCCCGTAGAGGTTGTCTCCCACAGCGACCACGGTGCCGTCTGACTTGAGTCCTATCGTGTGATACCAGCCTGCAGCGACCTGGGTGATATTCGTCCGGTAGGCGACATTGCACTGCCCATAATTGTTCCGTCCCACGGCGACCATAGTGCCATCGGACTTGAGCCCCACTGTGTGCTCGTAGCCTGCCGCCACTGCGGTGACATCCATCCAGTCACCGACATCGCATTGTCCATAGTCATTGTCTCCCACGGCAACTACGGTGCCGTCGGCTTTGAGCCCCACCGTG
>CAZLAL010000109.1:0-2674 GCA_964557455.1 uncultured Dehalococcoidales bacterium | reverse complement strand
CAATAGCAGTGGAAGAGCAGGACTATGTACTGGAGCAATTTTCTTCACATTTATCAACCGCCAACCCAGACCGAACAAATAGTCCGCAAGGTTACCAAGGAGAGCTATCGGACGCTGGTTCGTGTCTTGAGGGAGGCACCTAAAGGGAAAATCACTCTTAACATAAATGCTACCCTCACAGAACAGCTTTCCAGATACGGGCTTGACGACGTAATTCAAGGTCTCCGTGAATTAGCCGAGCAGGGGCAGATTGAGTTCACAGGGAGTGCCATGTATCATCCTATTCTGCCTCTTATTCCCAAGGACGAGGTTATCAGGCAGGTCAAGCTCAATACCAATGTTAATCAGCATTATTTTGGGGAAATCTATAAGCCTACGGGCTTTTTCCCCCCTGAGATGTGCTATAGTCATGAAGTAGCCCAAACGGTGGCCGAGCTCGGCTTTCATTGGATAATCGTGGACGAGCTTTCCTTTAAGGGGCAGATTGGCTCCGTTAAAAACGACCGCCTCTATAAAATAGAAGGGCTCGGCGATTTTCTGGTGTTTTTCAAGGAACGCCCTTTTAGCACTGGCATTACCTATGGCACATATCCTTCAGCCGACCCCTTTCTGGCAGCTTTGAAAGATAGCTTGGACGAGCACGGCTATCTTCTCACCGGCACCGATGGCGAAGTTTATGGACACCACCGCCCGGGTCAGGAAAAACTGCTCTCCGAGATATTTGCCCGGCGAACTCCTAAGACATGCACCGTTTCGGAGCTCACAAAGCACTTTGTCCAGGTGGATACTGTGAAGCCGGTCCCTTCTTCTTGGAGCACCTGGGAGGATGAAATGGCACAGGGTATACCTTATCCACAGTGGCAGTATCCGGGACATGAACTGCACGAATTGCAATGGGAGTTTACCAATCTTGTGCTGCACATTATTAAGGAAGCTCCACCAGAGGCAGATGGATTCGCAGAGGCACGCCGACTTCTGGATGAGGGATTACATAGCTGTCAGTACTGGTGGGCCAGCTGTCGGCCCTGGTGGAGCGTGGATATGATTGAATGGGGTGCTGAAAAACTACGCCAGGCTGTAGAGTCGCTGGGGGATGCCATCGACAAGAAACGCAAGGACGAAGCCAACAGGCTGTTTCAAGCAGTGGTAGGCAAAGCCAGAGGATGGCAAGAATCAGGCGAAGCCCGGCGTCTGAAACAGAAATATACAAAAGAGCACCCTGAGGTTACCACCGAACTTAGCTTTGGCGGTTAGGTAACGAGTTGTTATGAAGCAGGTTTATGTCATCCTTGCCTTTCACGCCCATGAGCCACTCTGGGACCTGCCCAACGAGCTGATTGCCCTGGTGGATGACCCCGAAATGCGCGATGCCATCCGAGGAGAGAACTATATTCTGAAAAGGGCGCGCGAGGAACGCGACATATACACCCACTTACTACAAACGGCGAAGGCACTCGGTGCGCCGGTAACTATGGATGCCACCAACGAACTTTTGGTGCAACTAACTTGGTACATACCACAGACATTTCAGAAGTTGGCAGCGGCTTACAAAAACGGCACCATATACCCACTCTATACACATGCCCATCACACCCACACCGCCCTGCTTACTTCTGATGAGATAGCTGATGAACTCCGCCTCAATGAAGAATTGCTTCACAACGTAATGGGCGTTCCCAAGCCAAAGCATCGAGGTGCGTTCCCTACGGAAGGGTCTGTGGACGCAACCAAGCTAGTTGCCTATAAAGACAGCACAATTGAGTACATTATCTTTCCCCATCTGAATGACCGCAAAGCACATTTCATCGTGGATGGCAAAGGCGATGTTCAATATCAGGCCTTTGTGGTGGGATCTGATATGCTGGCGCTGCCTCGCCATTTCCCAGTGTCTCAATGCATCTGGCGACCGATAACCCGTTATAAACCCGAAGCTGTGAAAAATCAAGGATATATTCTGGGACAGTACTGGGTCTTTGCTGAAGAGTATCGCAGTAAATCCTACACTGCTTTTCCCATATCCTGGGAGGAGGCGGTAGTTGAGTACAGCGCAGTGCTGGAAAATGCAGTGACGGAGTCACCGGACGGAGGCTTAATCCTCTATATTCAAGACTTGGAACTCATGGACTTCGGCGACACCGCCCTTCGGATACTGGAGCAAGCCTGGAAAAACGTGATCAAGAAGAAGATCGCCGAAGTACGCTTCGTAACTCCCGATGACTATCTGGAAAGCTTGGGCGACACAGCAAAGCTGCCTCGTATCCGCTTTCATCAGATCTCCTGGGCTCCTGAAATACGTGTGGTTCTTCGCTATGATGGCCACTACCCACCCCTTAACGCCGGCAAGTTCAGGGATGTGGACCTCGATGCGGCAGTTTTCAGGCAGCTACCATTCGTCTTTTGGGAAACTGGTCGTTTCCTTATAAATATTTACGGGGCAATTCTGGATGCCTTTGGTATACCCAGGCGACTGGCTATGGATGCAGCCTTGCTCTATGATACCAGGTATGCTCTCCCTCGCTTTGATTTCAAAGATCAAGTAGCCTTGCACTACAGGCTGATGAAGCGAGCTTGCAACTGGGGCTGGCGACCTGAAGAGGGACGCCAGAAGAGGCCTTTCTTGCACGGCTATCGCCTTTCGGAACTCCTTCTCGGCACTTTGCCTGAGGATAATGCC
>CAZLAL010000108.1:0-2796 GCA_964557455.1 uncultured Dehalococcoidales bacterium | reverse complement strand
AGTCCTTATTGGCGTGCGTGGTGACGATCCTGAAAAAGCTGTTCTGGACTGCGCAAAAGGTGATTTGGCAACAGGCGGTAACATATGTGACCATTAGGGTAAGTGAGAGAAGCAGCCGAAACAGAAAGCCTTCACCGGTGGTGGCAAGTTGAACTGGGAAGTTCAAGTTGAACGGGCGACACGGGCAATAAATGATGACTGTTGGTCTGACGGGAAGTCTGGGCACGGGCAAAAGCATGGTAGCCAGCCATTTCAGAGAACTGGGCGCGTATGTGATTGACTGGGATGAGCTGGCCCGAAAAGTGACCCATCCTCACTCAAAAGCCTGGAAAGAAATAGTAGGGCATTTCGGGAAAGGCATTTTGAATGATGACCTCACCATTGAGCGGCAAAAGCTGGCTGATATGGTATTTGCCGACAAGGAAAAGCTGACGAAGCTAAATGAGATTGTTCATCCTGACGTATTTGCGGAAGACGAAAGAATTACAAACGAGATTGAAGAGCGTGACCCCGGTGCTCTAATTGTCAAAGACATTCCCTTGCTGTTTGAAGTTGGGTATCCCGGACTCGTTGACAAAGTAATCGTTGTATCCGCCAGCGGGCAAACTCAATTGAGGCGATTAGAAGAAAGAGGGATGAGCCGGCGGGACGCCCGAAACAGGATAAGGGCTCAACTTCCTCTCGAGGAAAAGATTAAACATGCCGACTTCATTATTGATAATGATGGTCCCAGCGAAGAGACATGGAAGCAGGTACAGGGAATATATTCTTTGTTGAGAAAAGAAGAGCAACATCGGAAGCAGGTAGCAAGCGACAGACCTGCGCGGAAAATTAAGCGTCGCTGAATCTAAAGGAATTATCGGCAGGAGGTGACTTAGTGAATCAAATTGAGGGAAGGCTAGGAGAGGCGCTGCACAAAGTGCTTGTTCCCGGGATAATGCGCAGCGTGGTGCAGATGAACTTAGTACGAGGCGCAGAAGTCAAGGATGGCAGGGCCAAAATAGACTTGGCTTCGACTGCTATTCCCAAGGAATTCCATAGTTGGCTGAAGGACAAGGTAGCAGCAGAGGTTGGCGCGCTCTCCGGAGTGAAAGAAGTGGCTGTTGAACTTGTCGAAGCCAAGGCCAAAGAACTTAACCAAATTGGGAAAGTGGTAGCGGTCATGAGTGGTAAGGGTGGAGTCGGCAAATCTTTGATAGCTAGTCTGCTGGCTACTTCTTTTGCCCGGGCAGGAAAAGATGTGGGCGTGCTCGACGCTGATATCACTGGGTCCAGCATCCCCAAGATATTCGGGTTGAGTGGTCGCCCCAGCGGCAGCGAGACAGGTATTTTGCCCATATTATCGAGGTCTGGAATTGAAATCATATCTATGAATCTGCTTCTGCCTAGTGAAGATGACGCGGTCATCTGGCGGGGTCCGCTCATGTCTAAAGCTATTACGCAATTCTGGGAGGAGGTTCTGTGGGGCAAGCTGGACCTTCTCGTGATAGACCTGCCGCCGGGCACTGGGGACGCTCCTTTGACGGTGATGCAGTCAATACCCGTCTCCGGGGTAATCGACGTCTTTACACCGCAGGAGTTGACCGAGATGATAGTCAAGAAGGCGGTGAAGATGGCACAAAAGATGAATATTCGAGTACTGGGAGTGGTCGAGAACATGAGCTATCTGGTACTACCTGAGACAGGTAAAAAGATGGAAGTCTTTGGCAGGAGCAGAGGGGAAGAAATGGCTAAGGCTTCTGGAGCTCCTCTTCTGGGGACGTTGCCCATCGATCCGGAGTTGGCCAGGTTGTGTGACAAAGGGGAAATTGAGAGATATAGTTCAGATGCTGTGTCTGAGCTTTTTGCCAATGTGACTGCAGCTTTGAACGAAAAGAGCTAAGGGTGGCTCTTGCAGGACCAGAGTAGCTTGTCTGGTCAGCGGAATCCCTTTGCCCGGGAGCAGAGGAAATGGCAGAGCAATTTGATGGATTGTTCCAAGAACTGGAGCAGTCCGTTATGGAGGACATGAGAGAGGTCTATTCGGCGAAGACGATTGACCACTTTCTCAATCCCAAACATCTGGGTGCGATCCCCGATCCTGACGGATTTGGCAGGCTGACTGGCGCCTGCGGGGATACTATGGAAATACGTCTTAAGGTGGCAGGTGGTCGGGTTACTAATGCCTCCTTCTGGACAGATGGCTGTGGCCCCAGTATTGCCTCGGGCAGCGTGGTCACCGAACTGGCTAAAGGGAAGGAGATTTGTGAGGCGCAGAAGATTACACAGCAGGACATACTGGATGCCTTAGATGGGCTTCCTGAGGAAAGTCTACATTGTGCTCTGCTGGCAGCCGATACCATTAAAGAGGCAATCAAGGACTACCGTCGATCAAGAGAGAAGCCCGGGAAAGAGCTCATCAAAAACGGCGAGGAGGGCAGATAAGATGGCTCCTGTAGTTTCCATTGTCGGCAGATCAAATTCCGGCAAAACGACTGTCATTGAGAGGCTGGTTCAGGAACTCAAATCGAGAGGTTACCGCGTGGCTACCATCAAACATGCTCCCCATGGCACCAGCTTTGACGAAGGAGGCAAGGATAGCTGGCGTCACATCGAAGCTGGAAGCGAGGCCACGGTAGTTAGCTCGCCGGATAATCTGGTGCTGGTAAAGCCCGTTTCCCAGGATTCTTCCCTTGAAGAGATAGCGCATCTCTTGGGTGAGGACTATGATATCATCCTCAGTGAAGGATTCAAGCAGGGGAATGCTCCCAAAATAGAAGTCCATCGGAAGGCTATCGGTGAGCCTCTCAAGGATAT
>CAZLAL010000107.1:0-5017 GCA_964557455.1 uncultured Dehalococcoidales bacterium | reverse complement strand
GTGCCACCAGCACCAGCATGAATGGCAAGCATGGCACTTCTACTATCGTAATCGCCGGTAAAAAGCTGTTGGCCCTCCAATTGCTCAAAACGAGAACTCAGCTTCCTTAGCTCGAGCTGTATCTCCTCGTTGAGGGAGGAGTCTTCCTCCTCAATGGCCAGAGCAATCATTTCCCTAAGGTCGGCAGCCTTCTTCTCCAGGCTGCGCCAGGCATTCACCAGATTCTTCTTGCTCCTAAGCTGCCGCATGACAGCTTGAGCCCTAGCTGGGTCACGCCAAAAATCGGGCTGGGCCGACTCCCTCTCTATAGTCTCAATTTCCGCTTCCTTGCCCGGGATGTCAAAGATGCACCATTATATCTGAGATTTGGCGAAGCAAGGCTTCCAGATTTTCCTGCTCTTCCTTCATTGGCAATACTCCTAATCGAATAATCCCTGCTGACGGCTCGGTTCAGACTTCAACATTCCTCCGGCCGCCAGATGGGCCAGGCGGGTAGGCTCAGGCAGCCTATAACCACGGCAACAGTTTAACACCCACTGCAAAGCCGATGTCAGGTCCATTTTGTGCCCTACGGAAACATATATCGGCTTCACTCCCGGTTTAGTCCTCAAGGCTGCACCAATAATCTCCCCATCATCAAGCAGCTCGGAATAAGAGCCGGCCGCTTGTTCCACAGGTCCATGCTGGCCGCAAAGTATGGATTTTGCGCAGCCGATGGTAGGCAAATCAAGGAAAAGTCCCACATGTGAGGCCAGCCCAAATCTCCTGGGATGAGCAATCCCTTGCCCATCTATCAAAATGAGATCGGGAACATTATGTAGTTTTTCACAGGCAGCTATAATCAACGGACATTCTCGAAAAGATAACAGGCCAGGAATATAGGGTAACGTAATCTTGCCCTCAGCCACCTGTACTTCTACTATGCTGAGCTCAGGATATCGCAATACAACCACTGCTCCTCTGGCTAGACGCTGGCCATCACCAGAAGATATGTCAATGCCCGCAACAAGGTGAGGCTCAACAATCTGGCTTTCTTTCACTACTTTTCCCGCCAGGGCCAACTGTATTTCTCTCGCTTGCGCAGTGCTCACCGCCCAACCGTGCAACTGGCGAACTCTCATCTCTTGAATTATAAAGGATTCCACTATAATAACAAACCGAGAACTTGCTCAGATGCAAAGGGTGTGCTTTCCCATCAGGGGTATCAACTTGGCAAAACTGAGCCAGTCTGGTATAATCACGGCCGTAGCCAAATATTAGTTACTCAAATGACTATCCGCCCGACTGTCAGAAGAGCTTGTGCCCAGACCTGGTGCACGGGCAGCCCAACAAACTAGAGGAAGGTTACTATGGCCAAAGAGATAATTACGAACGTAGAAGCACTCGACGCTGAAACGGAAAGGATACTCACGGAGGCAAAGACCAGAGCCAGCGAAATCATCCTTGAAGCCAGAGAAGAAGCCCAAAAGATACTTTCGTCACCCTTGCCCCTCGATGCGATAAGAACCGAGTGTGACACGATTGTGAGTAAGGCTAGAGCAGAAGCCGATAGAAAAATCCGGGATTCTGAGCAGCAAGCCGCTGTAATCAGGGCTAGTGCCGATAAGAGAGTAAAAGAGATCATAGAGCGCGTGGTGAATATCGTCAGGGGGCAAGGCTGACATGATGCCCCTGCTCGTCAATACGCCTGACCCCATGGTTAAGGTCAGGGTAGTGACTACCAAGGAACAGTCCACCGAAACACTCAAGACCCTCCATAGTGCTGGTGTGCTTCACGTCGAGGAGAGTCAAGAGCTGAAGCCAGCGGACAAAGAAGCCATTGAACGCGAAAGAAGAAGAGTCAGCGAACTACTGACCGACATTAAGGATGTGCTAGCTTATATACCAAAGCAGCAGACTGTGCCGCTCGGAGAAGATGTGGAGGTTATCTACGCCAGGCCCCTTGATGAAATTGACGGCGAAGTGAGGGCGCTATGTACTAAGCTCGCCAAAATGCATCACATAGCGACCAAACTCAAAGACAATGTCAAGGAGCTAACGGAACTGGGCAAGTATCTTGGCCCTCTCGGGCAGCAGGCTGACTTTGGGTTGAGAGACCTAAGCTTCTCGGGGAGTCACCTTTTCTCCCAGGTGTTCGTGCTGCCCAACGAACCATTTGAAACCCTGCGCTCTGAACTCGGAAATCACCTAATACAGAGCATTCCGGTCAACGTAGAAAACGAGACCGTTATGTACGGTATTGCCAGAGTTGAAGACCAGGAAGCCATAGAGACTGTTGTCAGGGATGGTGGGGGCAGAGTCCTACAGATACCGGAGAAAGATTTACCACTGAGGGAATTCCTCGAAGCGGCCGACGGTAATATCCGCAGTTTTGAAGAGGAACTGGCGAAACTGCAGACCGAAATTGAAGCCAAGACCAGAGAGAATTTGAGAACGCTTGTCCTCTTCCGGGAGGCATTATCAGCCGAGGCAGAGAGGTTAGCAGTGCTGGCCAAAGCCAGTGAGGCAAAATACGTCACCCTAATCGAGGGGTGGATTCCAGAGAGTATCGCTGAGGATACAGTCTCTACGATCAAAAATAAGGTCGACCATGTGTACATTGACACAATGAAGCCACAGGACGCTGAGGAGCCTCCTACCAAATTCAGAAACTTCCCTGCCTTCCGGCCATTCCAGGTTGTGGTCAAGCTGTTTGGCATTCCCAAGTACAAGGAATGGGACCCGACACCTATGATGTCCTACTCCTTTCCATTCTTCTTCGGCCTGATGCTGAATGATGTGGCCTATTCGGCCATACTCCTGTTATTCACTAATCGCGGCTTGAAGATGTTTGTTGACGACCCCGAAACCGAGGGATTTAAGCTATTCCAGCGAATGCTCTATATAAGTGGCGCGGCCGGGCTTGTCTTCGGATTGCTCACGGGTAGCTATTTTGGAAACCTCCTGCAGCTTTTCAATATTGAGAGTCTAGCCCTTGCCGGCTGGATCGAATCTCTACTGGGAAATCCCGTTCGGTTCATAGTCCTCTCAATTTTCATAGGGCTGATTCATGTGAACATAGCGCACTTACTAACACTTATCAAAGGGGTAAAAGCAGGTAGTAAGGGAACGGTGGTCAGCAAAGTTGGCCTATTCTCACTGGAAATTGGAGCAATACCCTGGATTGTGAACAAGATGCTTCGTGTAGATATTCCCATATTACCGGAACAAGCATATCCTATCCTGTTGTACGTCGCGGGTGCGGGTTTGGTCTTGATTATTGCCTCCTACCTTAAGATGAACGGGCCCCTCTTGGGCGGAATTTTCTCGTTGTCTGAGGTGACCGGAATCCTGGGTGACGTCATGTCATATTGCAGGCTGGCGGGTGTGGGTTTAGCCACCTATTACCTGGCTTATTCCTTCAATTTAATGGCTACTATACTACCTGATATGATGCCGGGGGCAATTCGAGTCGTTGCCGGTCCGTTGCTGGCAGTTGTCATCTTGATTGCTGGACATCTAGTCAATGCCGCCCTCAGCGGCATTTCATGTTTCGTTCACTCTCTCAGACTGTGTTTTGTGGAATTTCTTCTCAAGTTTTACGAGGGCGGCGGCAGAGAGTACAGTCCGTTCCAGTTGAAGACGAGACCTGTGTTTGTCAAAGCAAAATCGTAGAAAGGAGTGTGAAGTAGCATTGGATCCAACAGCATTAGCAATTGTGGGCGGGGCTATAGGATTGGCCGGTGCCATGGCCGGTTCTTCGATAGGCGTGGGTATTGCGGCGTCCGCGGGAGCCGGCACGCTGGCTGAAGAGCCCGGGCAGTTCAGAAATGTCATCCTATTGTCATCTCTTCCTATGACACAGACCTTTTATGGACTGATAATTCTCATCATCATCATAAGCACTGTGCTAGCCAACATCGCCACCACGGGTAATGGTCTGGCTGTGCTGGGCTGCGGTATTTTCGTGGCAGCCGCAGAGGGTTTCTCGGCAGCATATCAGGGTGTGGTGTGTGCTTCGGGTATCTCGCTCCTGCCCAAAACAAAAGGGAAACTCCTGACTACAACCATGATATTGGCCGTGCTTGTGGAGCTGTGGGGCATACTTGGCATAGTTTTCACAGTACTGACTTTAAGCCTGTTGGGGCTTTTCTAGAGGCCTATTGAAAATGGAAAAGGTAAGCCAGGCTGTGTTGAGCAAGGTTAGTGCAGAAGCTCAGAGCATAACAGAAGAAGCGCAAAAGAAGGCACAAGAAGAGCTAGAAAAGGCCAGGAAGCAAAGGGAGGCAAGGCTTGAGGCAGAGAAGGACAGAATGTTGGCAGAGGCACGGGAGGAGGCTGCCAGAATTCTAGCTCAAGCTTCTATCAAGATGAGACAACAGCTATCAAACGCCAAAGCCGAGACAATCGCCAAAATAGCCGACGGAGCACGCAAGGAGTTGTCCCAAAGCTCGAGTGATACAGGGCAGCTCCCGAAGTTGATCAGGGAAGCGATGAACGGGCTTGGCTCAGATAAAGGCAGAATTTACGTTTCGGCAAGAGATGTCAGCAGCGTAAAGAGATTTCTCGAAGCAGATAAGGAATTATCCGGCAAGATATCGGAAGTCAGGGAGTACAATTGCCTGGGAGGGGTCATAGCCGAGGACCTTGAGGGGAAGCTCAGGATAGATAACACTTACGAGACCAGACTGGACACCCTGCTGCCTAAATTGCTGCCGGAGATAGGCAAAGAACTGTTCGGCGCTCCATAAGGGGATGTTGTGCTCAATCCAGCATACGCATTTATATCTGCTTGCCTGAAAGGCGAGGAACCCGGGACTGTCGCATCCGAACACATAGAAAGGATGATGGCAGCATCCAGCCTCCAGGATGCGCTGGCAGTTATTAGAGAGACCGACGTAGGAAGCTACCTGGAGGAACGGCCCATTGGGACTTTCGATGACCTGGATGAGCACTTATGGCACTATCTCGCTCAACGGATTAGCTATGTGGAATCATTCAAATTTCTGCCCAAAGATGTACGGAAATTGTCGAGGGC